>CAJXOS010000194.1 GCA_913057725.1 uncultured Lewinella sp. | reverse complement strand
TGCAGAACGCAGCCTTACATTAATTACATAACCAGTTCATTTAATGCTTTAAGGCTGGCACACTCCAGCGCCGAATCCCACGGACTGTAGAGATCAACAGATCGGTCTCGCTAGTGGGATCAAATAGGATATTATTTGGTTCCGTTCCTGGAAGCGCTTTATGAGTAAACATTTTTTGCCCATTCCAATTAAAGACAGTGCTCTGCCCTCCTTCAAGTGCAACAGCTAGCCATTGCAAACGGGTATTCACCGCAATACTCCGTACCTGTTGACCTCCGGTTTTATTTTGACTATCCACCAAGTAACGATTAAGAATCGCCCAATCACTTGTCGACCAGCGAATTATTTGATTGTCCCACCCGCCGGAAAACAGATAAGCGCCATCAGCCGAATAGGCTAAAGAACTCACCCGACTACCATGCGCTTGGAGAGCGTCTAAAAGTGTTCCCTCTTTGCTGAATACCCTGATCACATTATCATAGCAACCAGTAACAAAAGTCTGATTATCTGGTGAAAAGGCTACCGCAGCAACACGATCAGGATGATCCACTGCGATTTTCACTTTCCCGTTGGAAATTTCCCAAACAACGGCACGCATATCCTCGCCACCAGTAAGCAGCAACGTGCCATCAGGTGAACAGTCTATGTCGTCAATCGCTCCTTGTTGGCTGTATTCTCGTAGCATATTTCCTTCTCGATCCCAGCTCTTAATAACGCCACTATCATCACCAGTAAAAAATTGATCCCCAGCAGGATTAATTTGCACCGCTCGTATCGATGCCTCATGGCCAGACAAGAGAATCGGTTCCGCTTGCTGGGCAGTATACAAAAGGGCGTCCTGGGGCGCTGTAGTATTGGCTTCAAAGAAGTCATTGAGATCAAAATTTTCATCTAGTAAAAAGTCAGAATTATCCTGCGCAACTGATCCTACCAATAGCGTTTCGCCGTCCTCCGATATATCCATGCGGCTAAACTGCTGATCAGCATCAGCTAAATAGAACTCTTCCGTTTTACGCTCGATTGGCCAAACCCTTAAGGTACTGTCCGCACCGCCAGAGACTATCAAATTTTTTGATTTCACAAATTCGAGTGTAAGGACATAGGATTGGTGTCCATAATATGTCCTTAAGGTAGTGCCACCCTGATCCCAAAGTCGAATAGCTCGGTCATCACTTGCTGTAAGTACCCATCCCGTTTGGGCGACTTGAGTTAGGGCATTTACTCTTCTTTCATGACCAGCCAGATAAGTATTTTCACCAAACTCGAACAGGGACCAAGAAATGGCTAAACCATCACGAGAGCTGGAAAACAGACGTTGACCGTCCTCACTCCATTTCAAATCCAGTACCCGGTCTTGATGAGCTGACCATCGCCAAAGCTCCATTCCTGTTTGATCAATTCCGATGATATTGCCCAATTCATCACCAAGCACAATTGTGTCACCAGAAGAAGAGATGGCTACGCTTTCGACAAACACACCGCCATTATCCCAAATTGTTCGTTGCTCCCCGTCTAAGTTCCAATAGGATACTCCACCAAGATTATCGCTACTTATTAAGTATTGTCCATCTGGCGAAACTTCTAGCGCTAAGACAGCAGCGCCTGTCGCAAGCTCGTTAGTCATATTCCCTTTTAAATCAAAAAACTGTAGCGTCCCACTCAAGTCGGTTGCTGCAACAACTTGATCTCCATTAGGCAAAAAGGCTAGTCGAGTGAAATCCTCTTCGCCACTCCACTGCTCCTGTAGTATCCAGTCTGCGGTACGGTATAGCTGAATATTTTGCCCACTCGCTACTGCTACCAAGGTTTCATCCGGTGACAATGCTATAGCAGAGACAACAGCAGGACAAGTCAATACATGCTCATAAAGCTCCTGATTGCTGTAGATATCATGACGAGTTTGTATTGCTATCGGATCATCTGGCAAAATATTTACAGCCGACTTTGCATACGCTAATGCGGTCACTGGATCTTCCTGTTCTAACTGCAGTGCCTTGCTTATCAGGCTACTAACTTGGGCCTGCTTATCACTATTCCTCCACGCGAAATAGAAAATGATCCCAGCCGCTGCAACTGCAGCAACAAGAGCTCTTCTGACCCAAATAGCACTCAGTGCTCTACGTTCCTCTTCTGCTCTATACTTACGGCTGCGCTCAATCATAGCTTGCTCCGTGGCCGTCCATTGCCGCATTCCAGCCTGCCCATCCTCCACAGTTTGCAAGTCTTTTGGCGCTAATAGACTAGTCTCTGGGCGTTGCTCGTATTCCAACATCTTGGTCTGCAAGAGACGGAAGGCTCGTTGTCCTGGCAGATCCGAAGCTCGAATGGCATCTTGTACAATAGGGGCTAACGTATCATGTGCCAAACTACTCCGATTTGAACCTGCATCGACAAGCAGATACAAATCCTTTAATTGCTGTACGACTGCAGGAATCGCATTGGCAGTGTGTTGGTACTGCTGTTCCAGTTCATTTAACTGGCGAGCATCAGCAGTATTCAGCTCGGTTACATGGTAATTCAGGATATCCAGTGCTAAGCCGGACGCTACTACCTCAGTGCCGTTAGCCTCATCCCACAAACGGAATTGTTCCAACTGCTGCTTGAAAAAGTCCTCCAGAAAAATCCCCTGAGCATGAAGCGCTTGATAATCGGCTAAACTGAAATGACATGCTCCCTCGCGCTGCCCCTGCGCCCAGAGTTTGGTCAATAGAATTTGTAAAACTGGAGCTATGGGAGAGTTAGGGTCTCGTTGTAGATCGGTAGCAATAGTTGCTGGTAATCCTTCTTCAATGCTCAGGTTGTACTTATCTCGATGAGCTTTGGTCGAAGTAAGTCCGGTGATAATTTCACTAATTCCATTCCCATCAAGTCTTTTGATGAACTGCTTTTCGTAGGGCAAGCCTGCAGTCCGCACCGCAGCTTCAATTTCTGGGTGAAAGGCTTTTCTGTAGCTCAGCACCATACTCCCCAGTGGACGTTGATCCTTTTTCTGGAACAGTTCGTTCAATAGCGCTAAGAACTCAACCAATTCTGCTGTCTTGTCTTGATTTTCCTGTGGCCGCGTGAAAGTTTCCTCCAATTGATCCACCACAATCACTAAGGGTTGCCCAGTCTGCTCTTCGATTTGGTGCCACTGCTGAAGTGGTGACGAGGAAGATGCAGCATCAGAGCGTTGATCTTGCAGAAGCTGCTGTACCTGAAGCTTCAAACCCAGATCTTTCGAACGGCGAGTCATCAAAACCTTAGCGTGCTTTTGCAAGCGAGGAAGTAGGCCAGCCTTTAAAAATGAGGATTTACCAACTCCAGATTGCCCGTGCATGAGCAGCAAGGGAACCGATTGATCTTTGAGCAAGCGGTGATAAGCCTCACTGATTTCACGGCCACGGCCAAAGAACACGCGAGTGTCCGATACTTCATAAGGAGCCAAATACCGATAGGGCTCATTAGGTAAGTCGTATTGATCCGCTACGCTTGGCAAACCAAACAAGGGATTACCAGCTGCTCGTGGAAGGTTCCAATACCGTACGTCCTCGCGCCCCGGTGTGATAAATTTCCGCCAGGGAAACCGAAGTGCCGAGTGGCCATCCAAACTCATATCTTCTCGGAAAGCCTCAGTCCGATACAAGGTCCGGACTTGATCATTCTCTGCGAGAGCCATGACTTGTTGCTTGGCTTCGCGCCAGGACGGTTCTAACTCCAACCCGGCTGCAATTCCACGATAGAAAGCTACCGAGAGTTCAGTGGCGACATCATCTCGCACCGCACTATTGGTACCAATAACCATGGGAATCCCCTCCTGGCTAAGATCCGCAGCCATTGACCCGGTATGGCAACCGTTCAAAAAGACCAGTTGTAAGCCTTGCTGGTTGGCCAAAAACGGTACCAAGCCTGCAGCCCTTCCTCCAGTTGAATTGCCTGCTAAATCTTGTAATAAGAGACGATCAGCACCTGCATGACCCGCAAAATGAAAAACAGCGATTCTATTGCGGTAGCGCGGATCCTGAAAAACATCAACGATACTTTTCAATGTGGCGCTCTCCAGAATTAGAAACTCACCATTTCCATCTTGTTCCACCTGTCGCAGGGCATCACGCAAACCATTGACTTCCACCGAAAGGTTCCGCAAGTACCTGCCACTCTCATAGCCGTCATTCGCAAACGCGAAAAATAGAAGGGGTTTACTCATACCTATGGGCTTTAATTTTTGACCTCAGTGTTATCAAATTGTTCCACTCAATTTCTTTAAGAACTCATCTAGTCGAGCTTTGCTCGTCGGAATCTTTCTCGTGTCTCTCATCACAATATAACCACCATCTGCTTTGTGCCAGGAGTCGACAAAATCAATGTTTACCACTGCACTCCTGGAAACCCGATGGAACATATGTTTAGGCAACATCGCATTGATAGATTTCAGGGTCTTTACTGCCAAGAATTTTGAGCCATCCTGGCTATGAATTTCTGTATTGACATTATCTGCAATGCAATAAGTGATCTCTTCAATCCGAAAAATCTTCTGTCCGTTTCCGTCGGGCACAAACAACCGCTCCGGAGGTTTCTGTTCGTGTATCCGCTGAAGCGCCTGATCAGTAGCTTTGCGCAATTCGGCTGGCCGGATTGGCTTCAGTAAATAGTCTACTGCTTGCGCCCGAATTGCCTTGATCGCATATTCATCAAAGGCAGTCGTGAAAATTACCTGAAAGGGGATCTGCTGAACTTTATGCAGTACATCAAAGCCCGACATCGTACCGAGATTGATATCTAGAAACACCAATTGTGGCCGGTGTGCAGTAATTGCCTTTACGGCTTCTTCGCCCGTAGCACAAGTTGCTACTACAGATAACTCTGGACAATTCTTCTCGATTTTCATCAAGATATTCTCCATTCCTCCAGCCTCATCCTCTACCACTATCACAGGTATATTTTTCATCTATCTAAAAGTTTTCTGCACAGCTATAGCCGCTGTGCTCTCACATCATCTTTTTTAATCAATCCTGGTGTGATCCTATGATCAAATATGATCATGCTAGGTTCATCACAATTAATTGTTTCGCTGAACTATCGGATAGTGGATAATAACCTCTGTCCCGCAAGCTTTTCCGAGCTCATCAAACAGATCGGAATACCGAATGGTGGCACCCTGATCATTTTGAATTGATGCCAATCGCTCCGCCGTGATTTCCATTCCCCATGAAGTCCGGTCTACCACGGATTGTCGATTGAACTCTTTTGCTTTCTCGCGCCCTACCCCATCGTCCTTGATGCGGATTTCCAATTGCCCGGCATCGCCCCCATGAATTCGCAACCAAATGTTACCCGGGGCTTGCTTGTTCTGGATACCGTGAATAATCGCATTCTCAATGAATGGCTGAAGGACCATCGGTACGATTTCAATCGACTCAAGGTTCAGGCTTTCATCGATTTCAAAATGATAATTCAGGTTATCACGCATCCGAAGTTTCTCCATCCGCAAGTAATACCTTAGCGTATCCAGCTCCTTAGCCAGGCTAATTCGCTTTGCCTTGGAGTTATTGAGTACCAACCGGCTAAGCCGACTAAAGTCAATGATGTATTCAGAAGCTTGCTCGGAATCCCCCTTATTAACCAGCGAATCAATAGCGTTCAGACTGTTGGAAATAAAATGGGGATTCATCTGAGCCCTCAAAGCAGCCATCTTACTTTCAAGTTGCTCCTGAAGTAAGAGTCTTTCCGCCTTCTCATGTCTCACCTTTGACCGCTGAATAAGGTAAATGAGTATCCCTGCTACCACTGCCAGCAGACTGATGAGGAAGAGACGATTCCGGTACAGTTTATCTTGGGCTACACGCACTTTGAATGCCTCCCGCTTATCTCCTGCCTCTCGGAATGAAGTGCGAGTAATCAAGCGAATCTCATCAAGAGCTTTTGTACTACTGGCCAGTAGAGGTGCACAACGGTCGCCTATATCTTCGCAAATCTTAGCGACAGACTCCCCCACTTGCTGTATATATTTAGGGTTTTGCTCATCAACTCCTCGTTCAATCGCTAAGAGGTAATTCTGTGCGAGTGAATCGTAGTGTTCCTTTGCCGTAGCAGGAAATGTAACAGCATGGTTATGGTGGTTGGCTCCGATTTCATAATACACCTCGCTCTGACCAGAACCCGTAGCACTCAATAGGCTATGGAGCAGCCGCATACTACCATCATACCACTGTAATTCTTCCAGATCAGTAAACCTCCAAGCCAACATTGATGCGTAGTCCAACTTAGCTTTCCTGAGCGCCTCTCGATGATCGCCTGTCCGAAGCAAGGTCATAGCATCATGCATAAGTGCGTCTGCCCGTTCAAAACTATCCTGAAAGAAAATGGCGTAATTCCATAACAGGCGAGCTTGGCGTTTCACATTGTCACATTGCTGGTAAGACTGTAAAGCCAGATCATAGTAATGCTCAACAGAATCGGTGATATTCAAATCATACAGGATGTTACCCCGAATCCGATAATAGTCTCCCCAAGCCAAGCAAAGTGAATCAGAAGATTCGGCCAAGGAATTCAATACACTTTCAGCACTTTCACTGTATTCCTGGGCGGCTTCGGACTGATAAAGGTTATACAGTAGGCTCGCATGCAGGTTGTAGGCGTCGACCAAGAGGCGTTCCTGACCCGGCGCATCTTCCAGTAAGTCGGTGCTGATTTTAATATCTACCAATGCACGTTGCAGGTCAATATTTTGAGGATCTTCCTCATTCATGATAAAGGCCTTCCAGAAAAGTGCTTCCGCTAAGCCAGCATCATCCTTTTGTTTTTGACTCAGGAGTTCAACGTGTTCGGCCAATGTCAAAGCCGTAGCAGGTTTTGATTCCTGCATCCGACGGACTTCAGCTAATAGAAATTGAATCTGTTCCTTTTCATTCTTTATTTGCTCAAATTGCTCCCAAACCGCCTCGGGCAGTGTGGCCTCATAAGCATTGGGTAAGGGTTCAAGCGCCTCAAAACCGGGAGTTTCACAACTTACAACTAGACTAAGCCCAATCAGTAGTGTACTCCCGATTAAAAGGTTTCTCAGAAAAAAGTGAAGAGTATCGGACTCCCTAATTACTTGCATTATTGAGTAGGTTCTCCAGTGTTTCCAAGTAGTTGAGTAGATCGTTAATGTTATCTACTAAAGTTGTAGAAGGAATATTACCGAAATTGATGGCGCTCCGATAGTAAGCAGCATTCTCTGTGCCATCAGGGCGTGGTCGCAACTCACGATTTTCCGCTTTCTTCTCTTCCTTCTTTGCGTGTTCGATTAAATCGTAAATCGTACGGATCGTCGACGCATCTTGAATGACATCAATTTCATCCAAGATTAATTGTTCAAAATCTGAAACTGTGTTCGCAGCCATAAGAGTTATATTTTGGAATTTAAATCCAAAGTAAGTATTCAGGTAGCTAAATTTTGAGGACATTTAGGGAAGACAAAGCCTCAGAGAGGCAAATCAAGATTTGATCTAGGGAACGAATGCTACCCTCGGTGGTTGAAACTAAAAGTATGGAAAAAAGGCGGAATATCAAGGTTCTTTCACTCGGAATTGATCGATATGCACACGAGTCGATTCCCAACCTAGGAGGAGCAGTATCTGATGCTAGAAAACTCCGGCAATTCTTCACCGAGTCCCTACAAATTCCTCCTGAAAACTATGTGGCATTGTACGATGAAGCCGCGACACGTACTGCAATCATAGCCAACTTCAGAGCGCACTTTGGAAATCTAACCGCAGGAGATATAGCAGTACTTCACTTCAGCGGGCACGGATCATGGGAGCCTTGTTCCGATGCCTTCATCGAAGCAGATCTAGATCCGGAGGGAGGTCGCAATGAAGTACTGGTCTGTCATGACAGTAGAGTAGATGAAAGCTTACCTATAGCAGATAAAGAATTGCGGCTTCTTGTTGCAGAAGCAGAACAAGACTCCAAGGGTGACCTCATCGAAGATTTACATTTCGTGTGCCTGTTTGATTGCTGTCATTCGGGATCAATGCTGAGACAGGGTACTGGAAATGTACGAAACAGGCTGTGCCGGGATAGCAACCAACAAAGAGCATTGGGCGACTATTTGGAGGGGCAATATCAACAGATGGAAACCTTGCATATCCCTCCCGCCAACTTCATCCTGCTTGCAGCTTGCAGCCCAAGTGAATCAGCATTGGAGGATGATAATGGCGGCTTTTTCACCAATGCGCTGTTAGCACAGCTAGAGGTTGCGAACACCCAGAATCGTTTTCCGTCCTACGCCGAATTATTCCCGATTCTTCGCGAGCGCATTTTCCAACAGAGCCATACGAGTCAAACGCCCCACCTAGAACCCGTCGGAAAAGTAAATCCTTATGACACCTTTCTAGGTCTACCTGGCAACTCAGCAACTCCTTATCCCGCTATCGTTCGTCAGGATGATAAATGGAAAGTTAATCGTGGAGCCATCCACGGTGTCGTCTATGATGATGTTTGCCATCAAGCATTACCCATATTTCGTACAACTGATATGCATCAAGCCATAGGATGGTGTAGCGTTGCCAGTGTTGAACTAGAATACACCTTAATCCAGGACATCCGATTTGAAGGCAGTGCCATAACTCCAGATTCTGATAGCGACCAAATACTTTCCCAATCTCATCAGGAATTCCGAGTTGGATTAAGTGGTCGCCCACTACCGATACGCATTGATAGAAGAACAGAGGAAAAGAGAGCAACCGAATTATTGGAGGGTTTACAGGCCAGTAGCTTTTTACTGCTAACAGATGCCGCTCGCTATAGCCTCATCATAACTGATGATGTGGTGCAACTGCTGGGTCCAAATCAAGAGCGACTCATAGCGATCAAGGACTATTCGAAAAATACTACTGACAGCATACTCCAATTCCTTTTTCAGATCAGTAGATGGGAAACTATTAAGCTACTTACCAATAACAAGAGCAGTCGAATTAAGCCAGAAAAAATAACGCTCTCATTTGAGTTTCGTGATAGTAATGGCATGATTCAGAGTATTGACAAAAGTCAGCCTGATCAAGATCATGAAGTCATTGAAGTAGAATATGACCCAGTGCATGGTCCAATTCTCTATAGTATCAAAATGACACACTTTAATAGCCGTCGCCTGTACTGCTACCTGTTACACCTAGATCGTAAATTTGGCATGAAGCAAAAACACGAAAACTACACCAAATACATCTTGCTGGGCGAGGATATTTATCTCTATCAATCAATCACAGATCGAATTGGGCTTGGCATTGGCGATGACCATACCAACGAGATAGAAGACACCTTCGTGTTGGTAGCCGGCCTACAGCCGTTAAGCGTACCCTATGCGTTTGAGCAAGCTGGACTAGGAAAGCATTTCCAAAAGACGATCGATGCCGCTACACTCGACGGTAGTGGCACCAACACTCGAGAGGACCTTTCAATTGGAGTCTGGAATGAAACGGAGTGGGTCACTCGAAAAATCAGAGTGCGTACTATTCGTAAACGTCCTTGAAGTTTCACCGAACTACTTTAAATTATCCACGAAATAAGGCTCCCGCGGCTCTCCGCCATACCGGTGCCGGAAAGCTCGGCGGCGGCGGTAGGGATAAACCGTAGCAATCTCGCCACGTAAGTGTAGCCCCTGTACTCGTTTCCAAAAGTCTGGACCAAACAGGTCAGGGTGCAGCTCCATCAAATAACTGCGATGTTCCTCATTCGCTACCAGGAAGCGAGGGAACTCTTCAGGGAAGATATCATTAGGACCAACATGATAATAAGGCTCTGCTGCCATTTCATCCCAGGGATCCTTGGGAGCAGGGATTCTGCGAAACTTGTAATCGGTAAGGAAGCCTATTTCGTCATAGTCGTAAAAGACGACGCGTCGAAGACGAGTCACACCAAAGTTTTTGAGGAGCATATCTCCTGGGAAGATATTTACGGCCGCCATCTCCTTTATGGCTTTGCCGTATTCATTAATGGCTTCCCGTGCCTCAGTGGAGGTAGCCGTCTGCAGGTACACATCCAAGGGGATCATGCGCTTTTCAATGTAACAGTGCTTCAGTATCAAGGTGTCTTTTCTTATTTCTATTTGAGAAGCACACTCCGTTTTCAGCTCCTCCAAGACATCCTGTGCTATTCGACGCAATGGAATGGAGAGCTGCTGAAACAGGTAACTATCCGCCATTCTACCCACACGATCATGCTTATTGACCAGTTCATAGCGCTTAACCACCTCTTGAAAAGTAACTTGTTTGGGCGGCTTAAATTTGTCTTTTATGACCTTGAAGACCGTTGGATGTGAGGGTAATGAAAACACCGTCATCACCATTCCTCGGATACCCACTGGAAAGGTAAATCGATCCATGGTTTGGTCGAGGTGTCGTTCGAAATCCCGATAGAAGACCGTTTTTCCATGCTTCTCGAAACCGATGGAGTTATAAAGCTCCCCCAGACTTTTTGTCGGCATTACCGACCGCAGAAAATCAACCATCTCACTAACAATATCCACATCCACCAGGAAGTAGGCACGGTTATAGGAGAAAATGGTACTGACCTCCTGTTCGTGCAATAACAAAGCATCAATAATGAGCCCCCCGTTCTTGCCATGTAAGATGGGCATGACAAAGGGCACGGGTTTACCATGTTGGACCAAACGACCAACGATATAGGCGGCTTTATTACGGTAGAAAACAGATTTTAATAGCTGTAATTGCAGTGGAAAACCGTCAACGGCATGTGCTGCTGCCCATTCCCGTAAAGCCCGTAGGAGGTATCCTAAATCTCGTTCCTTATCCTCAAAAGGGATATCAAAGGGATAGTAATCCAGCATTTGCTGCAAACCCAACTCATAGGTACCGGTCAAGTACAAAGAATGGTAGATGGGGACGGTACTCTTAAATTCCCTGTACGTACCTTGGCCCTGGACAAACATCAGTTCATCATCCTTCCCCAATTTTCCCTGATGGGCATGACGAAAAACCGAGTTGTAAAAGGATTCCGCAATATTTCGGGTATTGAAATTAGCGATCTCTTCAGCAAAATGGTATCGCATTCTCAACCATAATTCACGGTCACCTGCCCGATCATTCAGAAACTCCAAAAGTCGCTCAGTAGTCTCCCCCACCAATTCCTTGTAGAGACTAATTCGCTGTCTCGCAGCCTCCTGAATACCATGCCAATCCTTCTGTTCAAAGCGTATTTGGGCACGCTTTGTAATGCGCTTATATCGGCCGTGATAGCCGATATATGCCTCCAGTACCAGGTAGGCAGCTTCGTACGGAATGAGTTTTTCGAATACCATGGCTTTAATTTACTTAACTATACCACAAAAAACACCTACCTTTGCGCGCGATTTACGGGCGGTTTTACGAAACACAACCGTCCGCCCCAAAGCATTGAAAACATTATGACTGATCTTCGCAATATTGCCATCATTGCTCACGTAGACCACGGAAAGACTACCCTGGTAGACAAAATGTTACTCGCTGGACAGCTCTTCGCTGATCACGAGACACCGGGTGAGCTCATTCTGGACAACAACGATCTCGAGCGCGAGCGTGGCATTACCATTCTGGCCAAGAACGTCTCCATTACCTATAAGGGTACCAAAATCAACATCATCGACACCCCTGGTCACGCCGACTTCGGAGGTGAGGTGGAACGTGTACTCAACATGGCAGATGGCGTATTGTTGCTTGTAGATGCCTTTGAAGGACCAATGCCGCAGACGCGCTTTGTTCTTCAAAAAGCACTAGAACTTGGTCTACGTCCTATCGTAGTCGTTAACAAAGTCGACAAGCCGAACTGTACGCCAGAAGAAGTTCAGGAAGCGGTATTCGACCTAATGTTCAACCTTGGCGCTACAGAGGAGCAGCTTGATTTCCCAACGGTCTTTGGTTCTGCCAAGTTTGGTTGGATGAATGACACCTGGGAAGAGCAGACCGATAATATCCTGCCGTTATTGGACGCAATCCTGGAACATGTTCCTTCACCTGAGGTGGTAGAAGGTACAACCCAGTTATTGGTGACCAGCATCGACTACTCTCGCTACATTGGCCGTATTGCCATTGGTCGCCTTAGTCGTGGCTCACTTAAAACAGGCCAGCAAGTAAGTTTAGTGAAGCGCGATGGCACCGTAGAAAAACACCGCGTACGTAACCTGTACCTATACGAAGGCTTTGGTCGTAAGGAGGTAGAAGA
>CAJXOS010000193.1 GCA_913057725.1 uncultured Lewinella sp. | reverse complement strand
TGACTCTAGCCCGAGTTGTAATGGCGACTATACCTTTCCAGTGCATACCTTGCCACATGGTTTTAATTCGCCTTATTGCTCCGTAACTGGCGGTGTGGTATACCGAGGCAGCAATTACCCCGAGCTATATGGGAAGTACCTATACGGCGACTTCTGTGATGACGACCTTCTCAGCATAGAATCTGATGGCGATGGAGGATGGACTGCGGAAGTACTGGCTGAATTCTCGATCACCTATTCTACTTTCGGTGAAGACAATGAGGGAGAGGTATATTTAGCCAACTATTTTGGTGGTCAAATTTATCAAATTACGGTCAATCAATGCGCCGGCTTTTCTGCTGATGTAACTGTGACTAATGATGTGTGTGAAGGCGAAAATGATGGTAGTGCAGAATTAGTAGTGAGCGGCGGTGCGCCACCATATACTGTAGAGCCAGAATTGGCACTTGATCAGCTCGCAGCTGGAACCTATAATCTTGAAGTAACTGATGATAATGGCTGCGCTATCAATGTTTCCTTTTCTATTGAGGAATATGATCTGCCACAACCAGAGATTGCCCTGGAAGAGGGCAATCTAGTTACTGGAGCTAACTTTGCCAGTTATCAGTGGTTGTTGGATGGTATGCCGATCCCGGGTGCAACCGAAAGTACCTATACTCCGGAAGAACCTGGGGTATACAGTGTGACTGTGACTAATGGCAACGGCTGTACGAATACCTCTGCTACCTTTGACTTTGTGGTAAGCGTTGAGGAATTGCCTGCATTCATACGCACTGTCACCGTGAGTCCGAATCCCTTCTCTGATCAATTGAGAGTACAAATTCAGGTAGAAACTCCCGTTGATCTTAACATGACAGTTGTAGCAGTTGACGGCCAGGTAATGATGAGCAGGTCGGTTCGCATTAGCAGTGTACTAGATGAAATGCTTGAGCTGTCAGCTCTCCCTTCAGGTGTTTACTTCTTGCGAGTATTCAATAGCGAAGGGCAGTTTGAACGGAAAATTGTCAAACAGTAGGCTAGAAGAAAAAAAGAAACGGGAACCATTGCCCCTAAAGGTTTTGATTCCCGTTTCAACTACCAAAACAAATCGCGCTTTGCAGTGCAATTTGCTGCAGCTATCTATTATGCATTACGATTAATGCAGTTCAAGTCTTCGAAAGCAGACTTCAAGCGGTCAACAAATGATTCCTCAGCAGCACGTAGCCATTTACGAGGATCATAGTTCTTCTTGTTTGGCTTATCATCACCATCCGGGTTGCCAATCTGAGTCTGCATATAGTCACGCTTACCTTCGTAATAATCACGAACGCCAGTCCAGAATGCCCACTGCATATCAGTGTCGATATTCATCTTCACTGCGCCGTATTCAATTGCTTCGCGAATTTCTTCACGAGAAGAACCAGAACCGCCGTGGAAAACGAAGTTAACTGGGTTAGCACCAGTGCCAAACTTCTCCTGGATGTGATCCTGAGAGTTCTTAAGAATCTTTGGAGTCAGCTGTACGTTACCTGGCTTATATACACCGTGTACATTACCAAAGGCGGCAGCTACAGTGAAGCGATCACTAACCGCTGAAAGCTTCTCATAAGCGTATGCTACTTCTTCTGGCTGCGTGTATAGCAGAGCGTTATCTACGTCAGTGTTGTCTACACCGTCCTCTTCACCACCGGTTACACCCAGTTCGATTTCCAAGGTCATGCCGATCTTCGACATGCGCTTCAGATACTCCACGCATACCTCGATATTCTCTTCAATTGGCTCCTCAGACAAGTCTAACATGTGGGAGCTATACAACGGATAGCCACGACTGGCGTGAAAGCGTTCACCAGCATCAAGCAGACCGTCTACCCAAGGCAAGATCTTCTTGGCACAGTGGTCTGTATGCAGTACTACTGTTACACCGTAAGCCTCTGCCATTGTATGTACGTGCATTGCACCCGAGATACCACCGAGGACAGCTGCTTTCTGGCCTTCACCGGGCATGCCTTTACCAGCAAAGAAGCCAGCTCCACCGTTGGAAAACTGTACAATAACAGGTGAATTTAGCTCTCGTGCAGTCTCCAAAACAGCATTGGTAGAGTTAGTACCAACAACATTGACTGCAGGAATAGCAAAATTGTTTTCATTAGCGTAGTTGAACAAGGCAGTTACTTCATCGCCATGAAGCACACCGGCCCGGAAACGGGTCTTAGTCGCATTAGCCATAAATCGAATAAATTATATTCTTAGTTGACAATTCGCTAGGGCGCCGCTAAGGTATAAAGAAGCTACCACCTAGAGGAGTAAACTAAAGGCTTTTTACCACTCAAGCTAAGCTAAAATGAAATCGGGACTTGCCTATGCAGACAAGCCCCGATTATAAAGATTCCATTGTTATCTTATAGAAGATCAGATGATCTGCTTTTCCGTAAGGTAGCGTTCCGCATCAAGAGCCGCCATGCAACCCGTCCCTGCCGCAGTAACGGCCTGACGATAGATGTTGTCTTGAGCATCGCCACTCGCGAAAACACCCTCAATATTGGTCTTTGTGCTTTTCGCCTGGGTTACAAGGTAGCCAGCATTGTCCATGTCCAGCCATCCCTTGAAGATATCAGTGTTTGGCTTATGGCCAATAGCTACGAAGAAGCCCTTAACATCCAGTACCGTTTCTTCGTTCGTCTTATTGTTGACTACCCGAACACCTTCCACCTCTTCACCTCCAACTACCTCAACAGCTTCTGTGTTCCAGTGAATTTGGATGTTCTCTGTTGACTTCACGCGATCACGCATGATTTTTGAAGCACGCATTTCGTCGCGGCGTACCAACATGTGCACCTTAGGGCTCAACTTAGAAAGGTAGAGTGCCTCCTCAGCCGCGGTATCTCCAGCACCAACGATAGCCAGTTCCTGTCCACGGAAGAAGAAACCGTCACACACCGCACAGGCAGAAACGCCCTTATTCATGAAGTGCTGCTCTGACTCCAGACCAAGCCATTTCGCGCTAGCCCCAGTTGATATAATGATACTATCAGCATGAATCTCTTCACCAGCCTCAGTCCATACTTTATGCACGGGGCCGCTAAAATCTACCTTCGTAATGAGTTCCATGCGAACACGAGTTCCAAATCGCTCTGCTTGCTTACGGAAGTCGTCCATCATTTGTGGTCCCATTACACCGTCGGGGTAGCCAGGATAATTTTCTACATCAGTGGTAATCATCAATTGGCCACCTGGTTCTTGACCGGTGAATAGAAGAGGTTGCAGATTAGCTCGCGAAGCATAAACTGCTGCCGTGTAACCGGCAGGGCCGGAACCAATGATTACACACTTTTCACGTGCTATACCGTTATCGCTCATGGTTGGTTATTCTGTTTTTTAATGCCCGCAAAATTATAAAACTGTTACAACTTTACTGAGCCTTGATTAGATGGTCTTGTGCTAAGGCGCAAAAGTGCGCAAATAAAGAAACAACTTATCAACATTCCTTCATATAAAATGGTTGTGTGGCGAATCGTCCGCTGGGCGACTACTCTTTCAGCACCTTAGTCGAAAATAATGGGGGTTTAAGCAGAGCGATGGCCGAATTCAGCTGCTGTGCGTTATATTGGTAGAAGTTTGTTCAACGAAATCCCTGACCGATGTTGTATTCATTAGGTTTTATCTTGAGTCTAGCCGGCCTAATGGGCCTAATGCTGGACCGTGAAGAAGTAGCACGCCTACGTTTTGCCCTTTTACCTGGTCTAGGTATTTGGTTGGTAGGCACAATGGCTGGTGCTACTTCTGTGCAGGCTTTCCTCGGTCAAAGTTTTACCGACTTGCTATTTCTCGGCGGCGCAGCCTTAGTATTTCGCGCTCTTGCCCAAAGTGGCAGATTTGCCATCGTTGGAAGTATTGCCGTAATCATGGCCATGATCGCCTTTCATCAGGTCTTTGAGCCGAAGCCAAAGCAACATATAGAAGAAGCTGTGACTGAAGTGGTAGCTCCTGCAAATATTGATGAGCATGCCGAATTATTAGCAGAGTTGAGCAGCCCTGAATTCGGAGAACGATGGCGGCGGTGGATCGGAGACCAAGGTTGGACTACCGAACAAGCATTTACTCCTAGCCATGGAGATCTTACCGATTTAGATGACTACTATACCGTCAACATACCACTCGAACAAGCTGCAGACCTACAAAGCAGAATAGAAGAAATTCAAGCTACTGGCTGGGTAGACTGGGTAGAGCCGAATGAAATCATTCAAATAGAGATCAATCCGGCCAGAACCTTGCCGAAACTGAACGAACGCTTAGGCGTGAATGATCCAGGTGTAGTGGAACAATGGGCACTAGCTGCTTTAGAAATGGACAAACTGTACCAGCTGTTTAATGAACGTAATCTTCAGCCTCAAAAGAAAGCCCTAGTGGTTATTCTTGATACTGGCGTTGACGCTGCCCACGAGGATCTAAGTGGGAACTTTCGCTCCATCAGTTCAAAGTACGATAATGACCCACAAGGACATGGGACGCACTGCGCAGGCATTGCTGGTGCCGTCACTAACAATGGGGTAGGAGTGGCCTCCTATGCACGTACTGGCGACTTTTTCAACATCAGTAGTGTCAAGGTCCTAAAAGCAGGTGGAAGTGGCACACAACAAGATATCATCAAAGGTATGATTGCCGCGGTAGATGCCGGGGCAGATGTACTTTCCATGTCGCTAGGAGGATTCAGTACGCAATCTCGTCAACGTGCCTACAGCGAAGCCGTGCGCTATGCCACCGATAATGGCGCTATTGTAGTTGCTTCAGCTGGTAACAGCAACCGCGATGCCAAAGCTTTTAGCCCGGTAAATGCTACGGGGATCATCGGTGTATCAGCAATTGATAATCAGTTGCAACGAGCGTCATTCTCCAACCGCGTCAATAATCTTGAAATGGCAGTGGCTGCACCAGGAGTAGGCATTTACAGTACAAAGCCCAACAATACTTATGCAGCACATAATGGTACATCCATGGCTGCACCTTATGTCAGTGGTTTAATCGGCGTCATGAAAAGCCTACGTCCTGAGTTGACACATAAGCAGGCATTTAAGATTTTGCAGCGCACAGGCAAAGCCACTAGAGATACTAAAAATACTGGCCGATTGATTCAACCAGCCGCAGCAGTAGAAGCTTTACTGGCTCGCAGCATCTAGGAGTTTATTCTAGCTCAGCAATTTTTTCTAAAAGCCAATTGGCATTCACAACGCCCTTCGTTGATTGGATGTCTTCCTTGAGTTTTTGCAAGGCTTTTTTGTCACTAGGTATTATTCTAGTCAGACGACGGGTGTACTTAATTAGCCAAATGTAGATTTGTTTCCGATCTGCGGTAAAGTCCTTTCTACGCTTTAAGAAGACTTCGAAGGTATCCAGGTGGGAGTCGAGCAAGTCAAATTCATCAAGCTCGTAGTACGTCAACATTAGCATCACCTTTGAGTTAAGGTTGTACGACATGTCATCATACTCCACAAAGCGAAGTTGCTCCAATACCTTATTATACTTCTTTTGATAGAAGTACAGCTGCGCCATATTATAGGTTACTGCATTCTCTTTGTGGGACTCAGGTAGATCGTCCTTAAATCTATTGATGAAGTCTTCTACCCAGTCGTATTCTCCTAAGCGCAGAGCTACAACGATAATATTCCGGAAGTACCATGGACTAAGTCGCCCATCTGAAAGCAGTAGACTCTGTTCAATTTGTAGTTTAAACAATTCAAACAGCTCATTAAGGAAACTTCGATCACCAGAGTTGATCTTCTTTACACAGTAGTTCTGTGCAGCACCGTACAATTCCTCAATTGCTACTTCTTGAGGAAAAAGGTGTGCGTTTTCCTTAATCAATTCCTTTAGTCTAAAGTAACTCTCATCAGCGTTGCTATTAGAAAGCAGCTGGTAGATTTGGAGGTAGATATCAATATGCGGTAGGTGGTCTTTCTCAGCAACACTAGACTGCGCGAGTTGTAAAATTGTATCAGTAAAAGCAATTTCATACTCGCGCGCCTTAAGCGACTTACGACTCTCCGCATCTGTTATGAGACGCAATTTTTCACCAATATAAAAGGAGTCAAGACTGGAAGATATCTCCTCAATGTTTGACCGCACACCACGCTTCGTACCGAAGTTTTCAAGGTCGTAGAAACTCCGCTGCAATTGATAGCGATAAAGAAAATAAGAATGATCCCGATAGGGATGATTCTGAATCATCTTCTTAGAAAGGTTGGTCGTTGTTTTAGACGATTTTTGTGCCCTTTGTTCTTGCTGACTAAGTTTTGTCAACAGAAATAGCTTCATCTGAAGAGGGTCTTCTTCGAAGGCCTGCTGTGCCAAAAAACGCTCTATTAGCTTAGATAAATCCGAGCAAAATTTCCGAAATCTTAGGTCATTATAGGGCTTATTTTGGACGATTTTTTTCCATAATTTGACCTTGTCTAGAGGTTTCTCTTTTTCCTGCAGTTTGAGAATCTCCAGGAATAAAATTATTATCTCCTTGCTCTTATTAAAGTAGGGAGATTCTAAAAATTTTTTAGCGGCTAGTCGCTGACTCTTGTCTAGGGTCCGCAAGACTCCTGCTAATTTCGTGCTGTCAATGGAATTATTCACAGAATAAAGATCTAATCATCTCAAAATCAACAAGTAAATCATCACTACTTGAACTCTACGCTTCACAATATCGACAAAAAAAATCACTAAAACAAGGAGGTGAGTACACTGAAAATTAAGGATAAGAATTGGTGACCTAAATTGGGTTCAGAGCAGGCTCTCATTTAAGGATGAAATACGGCCACAATTTTATTGTGCAAACACTGGATTTTATCGTATATTGTGCCCTAGCAATGATATTATAATCCACGATCCATGAATAAAGCCTTACAAATAACACTCGTCGTGCTGGCGATGCTGCTAGTCCCCTTGATAGGCTGGGGGCAAGCCGTCGACCTGCTGACGTTCCAAAACACGGAGGTCGGGTATGCGTTTACTTCGCGCCCTAACTCACCCTCGATGCCAGGAGCCTTTGAGCCCCAGAATGGTACTGTCGAGTGGATTCGGACCTCTTCTTTCAACTACGAACTTACCTACACTCCAAACGAAGGATTTATTGGTACGGATGCGTTCCGTATTGTTCGCTGGGACATGTCTCCAGCACCACACTTCACTTATTTGGACATTTCAGTAACAGTTGCGCCTGCGCTAATCGACGCCTATCATGATTATGCTGTTACTTACTCTAGCCAAACTGTTGTTGTAGATGTTTTAGCAAATGACATCAGTAGCAATGGTGTAAAGATTCTGCAAGCAGTTCCGGCAATTAACCACGGTTCAGCTACATTCGATCCAGTAACTGGTCTAATTTCATTTACGCCAGCTGATGGATTCCGAGGAACAGCACACTTCAATTATGCTCTCTGTAATGGGGTAGGAGATTGTGATGATGGTACAGTAAGTATTACTGTGATGCAGGAGACGCCATCTACCGATGACGAAGTGGTGAAAGTCTTCACCAAAAAGAATGAATCGCAGTTTATCTTAATTCCTGAGGATTATACACTTAATCAAGCTCCAAGTAATGGGGTATTTGATCCTGGTGCAGACGTACCGGCATACATGCCAAGTACTGATTACGTTGGAACAGACGAAATCAGATTTACGGATGGTAACCATGAAGTAATCTTCGAGATTGAAGTTTTGGATCTAGTCACAAATGTTTTCGCATTTAATGACCGAGCATTCACTACGACTAACACTCCTGTTTCTGTTGATGTAACTGACAATGATGTTGCTTTGTCTGGATGTAACCTTAGCATCGAAAGCCTGGCAACTAGTGGATCAGTAACCATTGAGGGTGACAACATCTTATATCAGCCTAATTCTGGTTTTGTTGGTGTTGATCAATTCACTTATCAATCTAGCATCTGCGGATCCGGCGCAGCTCCTGAGATTGCTACCGTTACTATTTTCGTAAGCAATTTCGCCCCAGATCGTACGAGTTTCGACATGGCTACGCCAAAGAACACTCCAATTATTATCGGGTACAATGTGCCGGTGAGCACATTCAACTTTGAGGTTACTGCTCCTGGAGAGCTAGGCGAAACTATCTTCCTTGAGGGAGAAGTTGACACGATCATTAACGGCATGCAGATTCAAGGCAACAACCTACTGATCTACATTCCGAATGAAGGAGTAACCACTGGTTTGGATGAAATTGAGATCACTTATTGTCTAGAGGATCCAGAATCTACTGATTGCTTGGTAAGCAAGCAGGTTAAAGTTTGGATGACTATCCTTGATATCGGCGATAATGGAGAGCCAACTTGTGTTGGAGACTGCGTTTGGGCTGGTGACACTAATGCTGACGGTATTGTCAACATGGTAGACTTGCTTCCAATTGGTCGCAATATGGGTGACATTGGTCAAGAGCGTATCGGTGCCACAATGGATGTTTGGTACGGACAGTATGCTGATGATTGGGGTAGCCTATTCACTGGTAGTGAAACATTAGACATTAAACACATTGATGCTGATGGTAACAGCATAGTAACTGCGCAAGACACCGCGGCTATTAGTACATTCTACGGCCAGACACATAATATGGTACCATCGGTTATGCCGTATGCTCCATATGAGTTCATCTTGGAAGGACCACTATTCGTTACTCCTGGAGAGTTGGTAGAGTTTGATATCCTTGTCGGAACTCCAGATCAGCCAGTTGAAGATATTTATGGTTTTGTCTTTCCGCTAGGTTACAACCCTGATGCTGTTGATCCAAGTAGTATTAATATTACTTGGGACAATGACAACTTCCTAGCTTATGACTCTCCTGTGCTCTACATGGACCACAACGATGAGGACGGATTCTTCGAAGCAGGTTATACCAGAACGAGTGGCCTAGTGGCAAGCGGTCACGGTAAAATTGGCACGTTAGAAATCGTGATTGATGATATCGCAGGTATTCGTGCTGATGAGGAAATTATCCTTCAATTTGGAGGTGAATCTGGTGCAAGCCTTGACGCCCTTGGTCAATACAGCGCAGTACGCGTTAAGCCATTCCAAGTGCGCATTCGCTTAGCGGAAGAGCCAACAGAAGAGGAGCCAGTACTCACTGATGATTTAGTGAAGACTTTCCCTAACCCAAGTAGTCAATTTGTAACGGTGCATGTGAATGGTCAGCAAACGATTGATGAGTTGATCTTGACAACACTCACAGGGCAGACGGTTCAATACCAGCAAGGCCTCAATACAAATCGTACAACAGTAGACGTAAGCCAGCTTCCAGCTGGTATGTATGTGCTGAGCGTAGTAAATGAAAATGGTCGCGTGAATCGGAAGATTCAAGTGCTTCGTTAATTCGCTTTAGCAATAAGCTCACCCAGTAAACGTTTTAGACCAGGAATTGCGAGAATCAATTCCTGTTTGACGAAAAATATTCATTGCTTTTTATATTCGTGGAATTATTATTGCAAAGCCACGCCCGCGGGCGTGGCTTTTTTTTGTTGTCCTTTAGCAAATCTCAAAGGATTGTACATTATTCACCTGGCAAGTAATTCATGACATAACAATCCACGAAGTGATACCGTTTTTTTATCAACTACTCTGAGAAAGCTACACTACTTATTCCTTAAAAACATTGCCATGCCTGATTTCAGATTACTGATAATTATTCTCTTGAGTAGTACCACCTTAATAGCACAACCACCTTCTAATCTTACACCACGAGACGCTCAAAACGTTACCAGTCTGGGGGTCACCAACAATGCACTGTTCGACGAACTAATGATAACTGTTGCTGGTATTGGTAGCAATGCACGCTTAATCCAAGAACAGCAGAGTCTTAAGCCCTATATGATGCCCGTTCGGCGTGTTGGCTTCCGCGGTGCAGATTGGAGCTATATGTTGGCAAGCTGCTTAGAGTACTACGTCAACCTTAACTCAAATTATAAGGACAACTTAAGTCCTGATTATATTTCCTTGAGCCTCGCTTCTCAAGGGCAAAGGCCATCGATTGATCAGGGGCTGCGTTTTTTAGCTCAAAATGGAACAGTTAGCGCCGCTATTGTCCCTTATGATGCCGCACAAATTCCTACTACGGTATACGCCACTGCTAAGTACCAGATTAACAATTTCCTCCACTTATACCAACCCTTTGCCTCAGCAAGGGAAAAGATCTTTGAGATTCGTAAGGCACTCATGCGTGGAAATCCTGTTTTGATTGAGTTTCAGACGAGCCCTGAATTCGCTTCTACGGAAGCTTCTAGGATTTGGGAGCCCGCACGAGCCAGCAATAATGATCGTTCCTACATTCTGCTGGTGGTGGGTTTCGATGAAAATCGCCAAGCCTTCGAAGTAATGAGTAGTTGGGGAAGTCAATGGGCCAACAATGGCTATCTATGGGTTTCTTATAACGATCTAGCCAACCGTTCGAGTAATGGCTATGTTATGGTTCCACAATCATAGATGGGAATATGAAGATTGGCCTTTTAAGTGATACTCACAGTTTCTTGGACCCAAAAGTCTTCGATTATTTCGAAGCTGTCGATGAGATTTGGCATGCTGGTGATATCGGCGAATTTGAAGTAGTGGACAAACTCCAAGCTTTTAAGCCACTACGGGCTGTTTATGGAAACATAGATGATCGTAAAGTCCGTCTAGCATTCCCTGAGAATGAGATATTCACGGTAGCAGGCCTGAAAGTATTCATGACGCATATCGGTGGCTATCCCGGACGCTACAACACACGCGTACGGCAGCTTCTGGATGAAGATCAACCTGGGCTGTACATCTGCGGGCATTCCCATATATTAAAGGTGATGCCGGATCAGAAGCGTGATCTGCTCCACATTAATCCCGGTGCCTGTGGTCAACATGGCTTCCACAAAGTCCGTACGATCATAAGGTTTGAGATCAATGAAGGTAGAGTAGGGGAATTGGAGGTCATTGAGTTGGGTCTACGCGGAAGATAAACCCTTATCTTAGTCCTGAAGAAAGTAGAACACGCCATGGATAAGCAAGCGATAAAAGAGCGGATAGAACAGGAAATCACTAAGACCGAATCAAAAATCGCGGACTATCAGGAGATGTCATCTCCGGTAACTCCAGATGATGCTATTGGTCGTGTATCTCGTATGGACGCCATAAATAACAAAAGCGTGACGGAGGCTGCTCTTCGACAAGCGAAGGATAAATTGAGCAAACTTCGTCACGCTTTATTACAGGTGGATGAAGAGCACTTTGGCGTTTGCCGACGTTGTGGAAACAATATTCCGCTGATGCGCGTAGTTCTTATGCCACAAAGTCCCTATTGCGTCAATTGTGCTCGTTAGACTAGAAGCCTTGGTAAATGAAATACATCATTACCAATAAAAGCACTGTAACACCTATTAATACTAAGAAAAAACGGCGGTTAGCCTGTTCATCTTTAGCTTCAATTCGTTGCTGTTTCTTAGACTTTCTCTTTCTGCTTGCCATAATTTGAATATTCTTGTTTGCCCAAATTTATACGGCCATTGATACATATCCCAAATTTTCCTTTGGATTTTTCAAAATTCTGAAAAGCTTTAGCGCTGTCCTTCGTAAAAGTCAATGATGCGTTCATCCGTAATTACATCATTTGGGCGGATTGGTTGGCGTAAAATTATCCCTTCTAAAGTCCGACAACGACTAAGCGCTACGTAAGTTTGCCCATGTTCAAAAGCACCACGCCCTAGATCAATTACTACACGATCAAAGGTTTTGCCCTGGGCTTTATGAATGGTCACCGACCAAGCCAATCGAAGTGGAAATTGTTTGAAAGAACCTAGTGTTTCGGTAGAAATCTCCTCTGGTTTACTCTCATCAATTTTATACTTAAGGATTTCCCATTCTTGCCGCTCCGTCTCAACTTGTCTCTGAGCTCCTCCTTCTTCTACCAGTACCGTAATCTTATCATCCTCAAGCCTGACTACCTTTCCAATCGTTCCGTTGACGAATCGTTTATCGGGATCATTTCTTAGGAACATGACCTGGGAGTTCAGCTTTAATCCCAGTAGAGCATCAGTCGGAAATAAGCGGTCGGGAAAGTTGCCACTGACCTTCGCAGTGTAGTGGTTTACAGGCATGGGGATGCGCTCCAGCTCAGCTTGATTAATGGAGTTAACCCGGGCATTGCGAGCAGAAAGCGTAATCGCCAGCTCTGGAACAGGTTCATTTGGCTTGTGCCTTTCGTTAAGCGCCTCT
>CAJXOS010000192.1 GCA_913057725.1 uncultured Lewinella sp. | reverse complement strand
GTGGGCACGAGTACACCATTACCGACATCCAGAATGTTATCCAGTGCCAGTGAAGGATACTGGCCAAAGATCTGGCCACCATTTACACCACCGCCCATAACGATCGTATTACCGCCCCAAGCATGGTCGGTACCATTACCATTGGACGTAAGTGTGCGGGCAAAATCAGAGATCGTGAACGTAGTCACTTTATCCGCAAGCCCCAGCTCATCCATGGCAGTATTAAACTCACTCAGTGCCTTGCTCACTACCGCCAACATGGCGTTCTGATTGTTTAGTAGCTCATCGTGATGATCCCATCCACCGAAAGTGATAAAGAAGGTCTGGCGGCATACGTCTAGCGTGTCCCTAGCTGCTATGGTTTTTGCTACCATCCCCATACTCTGCGAGAGATAGGAAGGCGAGAATTGCGTATTCAGATTGACGCCACCAATAGCAGTACTGAACTGTTGGTGTGCATCCTGCGCATTCTTGACAACACCAGCATAGGTCTGCTTAAATACGTCGGTATACTGCTCCTCCATGAGGCTTCCCACTGCAGTAGTCCGGATCTGATCCAGTGCGCTCGTGCCATTGTAGCCATCGATACCAATACTGCCGGTACCCGTTGGTCGAATGGTATACTCTGCAGTCTGGTTACCGGATTGGAAGACATTTCGTCCCGACAGCGAAATACTCATCGAGATATTCTGATTGGCATTCATATCCTGGAGGATATCTGCCATACGCCCACCCCATCCATAGGCTGAGCGACTATTTGGTACGGAAGTTTGCCATTGCTGAATTTGATCCGCATGCGAAAACAAGCCTAAAGGCAAGGGAACGGATTCACTGAAGAACTCTGCCCGGGTCGTCGGCTGCACCAGCGTACCAACGTTGGAGACAAAAGCCAGACGCCCGTTGTTGAATAATTGCTGCACCTCCGGCATGGCAGGGTGTACGCCTAATTCCGGCTGCCCTCCCACTAATGGATTCAGTGCCAAAAGCGAATTTTGCGGCAAGGCTTGGTTGGAACGTGTAACAGCATAGGCATCATAAGCACTGCCCGTGCGCGGAACCAACATATTGAAGGAGTCGTTTCCTCCTGCGAGTAGTATACATACCATTGCCTTATAATCCCCTCCCCCCAGCGCAGCAGTGGATTTCGCAGTCCGCGCCGCAGCCGCATTGGCCATGCCAAGATTGAAGAGGGTGGAGAAAAATGTAGTCGTACCAATAGCTGCACAGCTGGCCGTCCCTAAGAACTTACGTCTACTGATATGTTTATGATCGTGCGACATAGTTGTTGTTTTTGATTATTTGAGGATGGCAAAATCAGGCGAAATAAGGACGAGGTAGATGGCCAGATTCAGGCGGTCCTCTTCATCGGTTATTCCCTGTAAAGCTGTGGTGATTGTTTCTTGAGTTGTCGGTGATAGTTGGCCCGCCGCCAAGAGAATATTGAGGCGTCCGACCAGTTCCACCGGATCCATTATGAGATCGGTTTCATCATCCAAATCCAGTGAAACCTCCAGGTTCAGTTGATTACCCTCCTCGGCAATATCATCGGAAATATCAATCATTGGAGTACCTCCAAACGTCCAGGCATTCACCATATTGATATAGCCAATAGCGGTAGAGGAGTTATGTATTTGAAATACAGGTGCCACCAGATCTTGCTCTGCTATAGGGCCATTAGGCTGAAATTCGGGTTGATAGAAGTTGAAGACACTCGGAGAATACATGGGAATTTGCCCAACATTGTCCCCCCAGGTGAACAGTGGCTCTAGAAATAGTCGGTCTTCATTCTCCGCATGGAAAGCCCGCAAGAAGTGCATGTAGCGCACGATGGGTTCGCGTAGTTTTCCGTGTGTCGGATTAGCCACAGCCGCACAATCTCTAGCTTCCGGATCTAGCAAAACGGCCTTGAGTACAGCACCTAGATTTCCGCGTTCACCCTGGCTATTATTAAAAGCGTTAGCCACTCGATTGACATAGGCCGGACTAGGATTGGCGGTCACGTAAAATTGAATGAGCGCCTTGGCCAGGAATGGTCCAACATTCGGATGTTGGTGTAGATTATCCATCGCCATTTCGAAATCCTCCAGGCCAGTCTGCCCAGCAGGGACCACCATGCCATTTAGCAAGTACTTCTCACCAGGCTCATGCCACTCATCGTACATGCGCATGGGGAAACGAACGGCGTCCTCCGTAATTTCTTCCTCAAAGTTGCCGAAGGATCCATTAGGGTCACCATTTCCAAAACCAGTGAATATTTTCGCGAATTCCCGGATATCGGCATTGTTGTAGGTAGCAATGAAATTACCGTCAGCATCCAATCGTCGAGTACCATTATTATTCAACTCATACAGACCAATCGAAAACAGCTGCATGACTTCACGAGCGTAGTTCTCATCCGGGTGAATGTTATTAGCAGGATCAGATTTTGGGTTATTCAGATGGCTGAGATAGAGGCCCATGGAAATGTTCTGGCTAACCCCTGCAAGTAGATTACGATAGTTGCCAAAGGCGTGTTGCCCAAGTAAATCGTAGTAGGCACTTGAAAGCAGGGTGTAATCCTCAAACAAGTCGCTGCCGAAGGCAGATACTACGAATATTTGACTCAAGACATAATTCATACGCTGCCGTAGGAGATCGGGCGAACGGAGTACCTGATTCAACCAAGAGGCGCGAAAGTTAAACATCCCGTAGAGCTCACTTTCACCCCCCATTCGCTCCTCCAAGTAGTAACCGATGGGGGTTGTTGGTGCGGCAGGTATGCCCATTTGTTCGTCTAGCCAGGCTTCATAGCCCATCGCTGCTACCATCTGGATGGTTTCATAATCATACCCTAAGGTGGCCTGCGCCAAAAAACGAGAGGCATCAGCCAATAAATCGGGATCGCTGATGGGGAAACCATCAATAGATTTCGTGCCAGCTTCACCGGCATTCTCCTGATGGCTCGTCGTGACGGTGATGCCAAAATCGTGGCCAGCACCTAGATAATCAGAATAGGTCTGGGCGTTGATCCAGGGTGCAACTCCCCAGATCAGTAACCCCAGCGGGATTAAAGACTTCATGTTTTTAGGCTTTGTTTGGGGATAAGACGAGGAAGGTAGATTTTACCCTACCCCTAAAACCTAAAAAAATGATATTGCAATCTTCATGAAGAAAAATGATCCTGCTAAGATGCAAGTGGAGCAGGTTCAGAAAAGCGTTTCCTCCAGTCTGTATCAAGAGTGATTCGGTAGTATTTTTTTTTGTAATCACCGGAGCAAGGTAACTTCTCCGGTCTCCAATCGAGCACGTCCGGCTTTATCTATCCACTCAATTACAAAAACATAAACACCTTGTTCTGCTAATTGTCCGCCGACCAGCCCATCCCAAGCATCGAGTCCACCTTCGGCACTAAATACCTGGGCGCCCCAACGATCAAAAACCGAGAATGAACTAATGTCAGCTACGGCCGTATTGAGTTCAGGTCGAAACCAATCATTAAGGCCGTCATTATTGGGAGAAAATGCATTTGGCACATAAAGGCCTGGGATCTCTACTTTGACGAGCAACTCACCTTCCCAGGTACAACCGTTTTCATCTTCCAAGAAGAGAAAATAGCGTGTAGTTTCACTAGGTGAAACAACGGGATTTAGACAGTCGCCACAACTTAGACCATCTGTAGGGCTCCACTCAATATTGGTCGACACGAAAGACGTGAGGATCGGCATTGAAGTGCTTTCACCTAGTTTGATGAGCAGTTCTGTTGGTAGCTCTACCAATAATTCATTATCTGCAAGAACCTCAAAATTGATAGGTGTGGCACAGCCAGTGGCGTCTTCGAGTAGATAATCATAGATACCGATACTGAGATCGCCGATTAGGTCTCCAATTGAGATTTCTTGCCCCGTATTTACTATTTGATAAGGTGGAAGCCCCCCACTAATATTGGTGAACGTTATGTTTCCAGCCCCATCTTGGCAGGCGGGATTGTCTACCAAGAATTCAACTTGTGGCGGTTCATCGGTAATCGTCGTGGTAGCCGAATTTGTACACCCATTGGCATCCGTAGCAGTGACGCTATAAGTTCCGGCAGTTGTTATAACCGTATTCCCTTGTGAACTCCCAGTATTCCAGTTTAAAGCATTGTAAAGCCCATCAAGACCAAGCACTACTTCCTCTCCATTACATAGACTGCCTTGTTGTGTAATTTGTAAAGAAGGAAGAGGGTTGACGACTAGATTTAAGGCTAGTACACTATCACAACCCGTACTGGCGGTAAGCGTGTCTAAATAAATCCCAGCTTGGTCTAAGGTCTCACCTGCAAAGGTGTATTGCTCACCCGCGCAAATATCAGCTTCTAGAGAAGTCAATAAGGGCGGGATAAAACTCACCTGGTACTGCTCAATTGAATCACAGCCATACTCCGTCTGGAACATCAATGTAAAACTAGTATCCTGAGTGAAGACTTGATTATAAAGGTCAATACTTTCGCCGGGGCAAAGCTCAAAAGCAGAGAATGAGAAGAAAGTATCAGCAAATGTGAGCTGTACATCAAGAAGAGAGTCACAACCCTCTGATGTCAATAGAAGTTCTTGAAAAGTAGTGTCTTGTGTGTAGGTTTGGCCGTTGACGGATACCACAGTTCCTTTGCAAGAAGTTTCCTCAATCTCTTGAAAAATTGGTTCTGCGTCAAATAGAGTATACATGGCAAAATCAGTACACCCATTGATGTCTTGTACTTCGACGTCATAGTCGCCTGAAGACAACATATTGACACTTACCTCGCTTTCGTTTGTACTCCATTCGTAGCTATAAGGGGTGGTTCCACCAGTAACATTCGCCGTAAGCATGCCGTTTGCATTACAGATGGAATCCTGGACAGCGATTATCGTAACTATCAAACTGTCTGGCTGCGCTAAGAACAAGGAATCTCCATAACTGCATCCCACTTCATCGAAGACTTGATAAATGTAAGTGTCACTTATTAGACCCACACGCAAAGGATTAGTTTCACCATCTTCCCAGTTGAGCTCATAATCAACAGTCCCCGAGATTTGCAATTCAATGCTCCCATCTGAATCGTCGTAACAACTTGGCTCAATTAGTTGCTCCGTAATGTTCAAAGTCCCTGCTACCACATCCAGAAATATGTAAGCTGACACCTGCCCGTGGAAGGGATGATGTGCGGTGACTTGAATTCTTCGTTGACCTTCTTCTGGATTCAATGCAATATTAGTGTAGGTCAAGTTGGCAAGCACTTCTAAAAGTGGTCCAGTCTTTGTAAACCCTGTACTTGCTAGTGTTAGTGAATCCGTGTCATTCCCAGTTAAGATAACTTCTGGATGAGTTATACTAGTGCTTAACCATTCTGCACTGCCGTCTAGCGGATTCTCAATAATAACCGTGATAGAATCAAATTCCAGGTTTGGGGAAAGGGTTATTTGACTATCTAATAATGCAATAGTCCCAGAACAAATAGAGTCATAGCGACTAATTTCCGTATCGTCAGAGACAGCTAAATCTAATTCATAGCCATCACAGGGAGGCAAAGTATTTTCTCCATCGTAAGCGGCGGAGATGGTTTTATAAGACATCTCACAATGTTCAATCAAGCTAGCATCACTAATGTCAAGTTCATACATTGTAGATCCCCGATCAGGAGCACGGTGGATGAGATAAGTTGTTCCAGTTGTACAAGTTTCGGGAATGGAAAACAAACCACCATAAATCAGCGTATCTGGAAGCGTTCCAATTTCACGGATGAAATAATTGTGATCATCGTCGACTTTTAACTGAATCAATTGGTGATTAACTGAGGGATAATAAAAGCTGCCTTCTCGGAAGGTCATCTGTCCAAGTGGTTGGAAGGTTGCCGGAAGGTCTTCAATGTAATTAGCATCTAGATTTGGGCCGTCAATGTAGGTCAATCCGCGCGCTCCGACCATGTAGACATCTCTATCATAATCTGCCGCAATACCCATCGGAATGGTTTCTGGTGCGTATGGGATACCTGTAACGAAGTTAGGTGCCCAAATTGGAAATTGGCTATGTCCTATCAAATCATCTGGCGCATTATCGAAATTCCCTCTTGAAAGGAAAAATGAGTTTGGCATACCTCCTGCAACCGTCATATCGGGAGGGTTCGCAGGATAGCCCGCATCCGGAATTTCGTTAGTAGTCGTACTAATACTACAAGTATTCAAATCAATAACGCGACGGTCAATATCGACATTGTCACTAATATGAGAGCGAGTAGTATCTATTATAAAGAAATCTTGTGCTTGTGCTGGATTAATACAAAGTACCAGTAGAGTAACAAACAGCGTAAATCTAGACCTCCTCATAAATACCAATTTATTGTAATTTTCGAGGGCGACTCAAATTGAATCGCCCTCTTAGTACTTTTATTGTAGTTGAATATACTGAAACCTAATTTCTCTGATGGAAATTATCGAATTAGGCTAATCTTAGTAGTTATCTCCTCACCATTAGCGGCACGTAGTTTTAGTAAGTAAATACCTGCCTTAACATTATCTGAAAAAGACATTTCGATAATGCTTTTGCCTCTAATCCCTTCAATCATGTGATTTGAGATCCGTTTGCCAAGCAGATTAGTTAGTTCTAGACTAAAAGAAATATCCTGCAAAAGGGCTACTTCAACAGAGAACTTCTGACTAGTTGGATTAGGAAAAACACGCATACCTATCTGGTCTCCTATTATCAGTTGTGAATCAATGCTGCCAACTTCACCATCCCGCAGAAGCGAACCTGGATCATCACCAGTAAAACCCATACAACCATTATCTTGGATAAATGTATTACAAACACATTCATCGCATAGTGGTAGTGGTGTTACCTCATCAGGTATATCTCCAACAATGATTGGGCATTCCCCTTCTAATAGCCCTTCGACACAAATGTCAATCTTATATGACATAGGGTCCTCCATGTGTCCGGGGCATCTTAAATCTACACATCGACACGCTGTTGATGCCGTTTGAAATGGTCCAGCGATTACCTCCCCTTCACGTTCCCCCTCACTGCAAATTAGAAAACCAATTAAGCACTCTCCTTGGCTACCACTTTCATATTCAATTTCTACCTCATCACAGCCAGCATACTCAAAACTCGCCAAAAATTCCTCAAGCCCACCACCACCATTCACAACTGGTGGCCCGTCATTACCATCATCGTTACAGCTTGGATCACTAGCAAAGACATAAGCAGTACCTAAACAATTTTCTGGTAGTACAAGATTGCTCGCAGTGAATTCTACCTCTCCAGGAGGAAACAAGCAGCCACAATTCGCTAATCCCCCGTCGTCAAAATGTATTGCTGTACTGTTTCCAAGTACAGTCCCAACAACTATTGAAACCTCATTAGTAGACCATGGAACCCAATGAGGCCAACCATTAGAGGACTCTCCTTCTAGCCTTAATTCACCTCCCATTTGGCACACATTCTGTGCATCGGGATTATTGTTAGCATCGGGATAATACTTCAGTGTTAAACCTGTTGTAGACTCATTACAATATCGGAAAGGTGGATTATTACCTGTTTGCTCAAAACCACATGTTAGGCAGGTTGAGCCATCAGTTATATACATGTCCTCTACACCAGAAAAGAGCGAACTTAATCCACTAACCGGAAAACAGCCATGTATTCTGTTGAACGTGGTAGCATTGTTGTTCGAAAATTCAGCACTTGCAATAAGTGTGCATCCAGTAGCCTGATGAATTAGCGTTACTGTAAATACTCTGGAAGTACCCCATCCAACATCATATGGGGTTACGACCGGATCTCCATTCTGCAGCATTATTGGCTCAATACGATCAGTGCCACTGAGTACTTGAGTGACATTCCAATATGTTCCGCCGCCGCCAGTACTTGGAGAGCCTAATCGGACCACTCCTTCATCGCCGGTTGACCAAACTAAAGACCATAACTCATTATCATAAATACCATTGCCATATGTATGGATTCCTTCAACAATCAAATGACTATCTCCAGATTCTTCGTCCATGCAATTATTGACAGAGTTAAGTGTCACATTTGTGTAACTGCCAAAACTAGGGTCGCAACTCTCAATTAATTCAAAGCAGAAGGAATCATAATTAAAACAAGCATCAGTAACTGTAACACAGTATTCTCCTGTCTCGATGAGTCCATATATATTCTGTTCATTGCTCGTAAATCCATTTGACCCTTCCCATTGATAAGTCATGGGCTCATTTTGATTGTCAACGGCCAAAACAATACTTCCTCCAGCTGGAGCTTGAGTAGTAGTAATTGCAGTTTCCTCTAAGTTTATTGACGGACCATTATATTGGCAAAAAGGCACTTCGAATGAAAAGCTATTAGAACAACCATAATCATCTGAAACCGTAACTGAATAACTACCACTTGATAGGTTTTCCAGTGGATTAGAGGAGTCTCCTGTACTCCAATCAAAGCTTAGATTGCCAATTTCCTCATTGAAGAAAAGTTCGATGAAACCATTCTGTAGAGGACCAATAGTAGGGTGATTACTCTCCCCAAGAATAAACTGGTTCTCCAACACGATTTCTCGTTCATCTACTTCATACTCTCGTACAAATTGACAACCTGTTGGCATACCCGTGATAGTAACTGTGTAAGTACCTCCAACTAAATTTTCGATTGTGCTGCCAGTAGCTCCATTATTCCATTCATAAGTAAAGCTACTATTACCAGCAGGATACGTTATTGCTAAATCAATAATTCCCGTTGATTCATCTAAACATGTAGGTTTGATTGTTGGAACTACTGATATTTTATCCAGGGCGGATATCTCGATTTGTATAAGGCTTTGAAATAAATTCCCACACCTATCAGTTACGGAAAGATCATAAGTATCAGGTGGCAGGTCACTAAAAGTATGCGTATTACCTGCTATCTCACTTGTATAACTACCATTAAGAACAGCTGTATAAGGTGCCCCTAGTCCACTTATTTCTAACTCAATCTCACCAGATGGCATTTCTGGACATGTTTCTATGGTCTGAATGACGGATATTGTTGGTTCTTCAACTGGGAACTGTTCTGCTGTTAAATTAATGATGAGAGCCTCCCCACACTGTTGTTGAATAGCAATCTCATAGTCACCAGCTAATATCGATTGAAATAAGAAGTAGTCATTTGATGATTGCACAAATGTAGTTCCGGTAGATAGGTGAGTAGCCACTGCAGTATAGTTCTCTCCTGGATAAGTACCATCAATAGAAAATGAAAGATATGGCTCACAAGGACTAGGAAACAGAGGAATTATTCCCTCAAACACCAATTCCAAATTTCCTAAATCTTCGACAATCACTACGTCTTGAATAATTGAACCGCAGTCATCAATTATAGTAAATGGATATGTACCGCCCGGTAAGTTATCTATACAGTTAGATTCAATACCATCATCCCAGCTGAATATATAAGGTGGAACCCCACCTTCAGGGTATACGCAAGCTGCGCCTATACCACCTCCATCGCATGTTGGTGTTATCGATGCGGAATATGTAAGATTTCCTTCCTCTCCTTCAAGGACAAAACAATTCACCTTTGGAAATCCATCTGTGACATCACAATTAGCTGCAGTTAATGTGACACAATACTCACCTGCGCTTAGGCCCTCAATGCAATTTCCAAAATTACCATTACCCCAATCCAATATGACCGGAGAACTACTTTCAAAATCAAAGCATATTCCTCCATCGTCAGTACCTGGACATGTCGGGTGATCTAGCGTACTATTCGCATTTGAGATTAGTGGTCGGTCGCAATAAGTGGCACAAAGCTCAACAGCACAGCCTGTTCTTAACTTTACTGTTGCACAGTATTCTCCATATGCCCCATCACTAATCGGAAAACAATAAGTGAATGGAGTAGGAGCTGGTCCCGTAGGAGTATCCCAATATATTCTTTCAATCAAATCAGTAGGAACTGAACCATCTGGTGATTGAATACAGAAGTATTCATCATCAACAGCCACTATTTCAAGAGGATAGCAATCTAATTCGATTCGGTGCGTAGGGTCAGGACCAATAGTGATCTCTCCCAAGCTGGGACTCCAGTCGCAAGTTGCCGGATCGATACCAGGAATTGTTACACATTGCGTCAAATCAGAACTACTGGTACGTAAATCGATAATTTCATTTCCTGCCAGATCAAATGCAGAGTAAGTCAACTGTAAATCAAGCAAACCATCAGAAATCATTGACTGGACAGTACCTCCTGAAATTATAAACCCATAAATATCACCTTCTGGTATGATATTGAATATCTCGCCACCAGAAGTACCTGTAACTGACGTATATCCTACTGTTCCGAACCCAATAGCCTCACTAAATAAAGCGTTTACTTGCAACTCAACATTACCCAAGGCCATTGCATCAAGTATTTCTGTGGATATATTTTGCGTCCCTCCCATAAATACTAGACAGCCTCCCGATGCAGGAACCCAATAGCCATCATAAATTATTTCCGATATTCCAGCCCCAGTGGCTCCGATAGAAACACGTTTCAAATAAGGATAAATATCTACGGCTTCTGTTGGACGCACTTGGTATGGAGAAGGCGTATATACACAACCATCACGCGTTGTAATGGTAACGGTATACTGATCTGGAGCTAACCCGGTCCGGTGTGTTTCACCGGTTACACCATCACTCCACACTATACTCTCAATAGGTGCTCCCGTAATTTGCAACTCAATAGAACCATCATTCGTTGTGTTGCAAGTGGCCGGTGTTACAGTAGCATTTACCATTGGCCTACCTCCAACTCGATAGGTTTCAAGCACACTACAACCATTCACATCAGTAACCGTCACAGAATAAAATCCTGCTGCTAGATTCTGTAAAATTGATTCATTGTCAGAATTAGGGTAAGACCATGTAATTTCGAAAGGCTCTTGTACCTCGGATAAGTCAAGCTTAATTCTACCATTATTTGGCGTACAAGCATGTTGTACATCTGCATCTACAGAGAAGGTAGGAATACCAGAATTATCTTCAATCTCGGCTTCGCCTGTAGCAGTACATCCGTGTTGGTCCGTTACGGTAAGACTATATAGTCCGAAAGGCACATTGTAAAGGTTTGGCGTGTAATACATGCCAGGTGGGTTTTGGTCATTTGTCCATTGATAGTCCAGTAAACCAGGAGCGCCACCAGTCACTGTTGTTAAGATATTACCACCTGCTCCGCCACAATCTGGTTGGACTTCGAATTCTAGGGATTCGATGCCTGGGCATGCTGGTAATTCACCACTAAGCCGTAAGACACAACCGTAGGCATTGGTAACTTCGACAATGTATTCCCCTGGGCTCGTTATGTCGCTTGGATTCTGTTCAGTAGAAGTATAATCGTCGGGGCCTACCCATTCAAAGGTAAAAGGCCCTGCTGTTCCAGTGGCGACGACGAAAAATGCCTGGGTAGCTTGATCTTCACAAACACAGTCGACTAGATTTGTGATTGAGATTTCAGCATGAATATGGAGGCAAAAAAAGAGTAATAAAGACAGAGTAAGAGAGCGCATGATTCTTTTTTTGGAGCGGTTAAAAAGACCTTGGGATTGCTGGTTCTATTCAAGGAGTACTTCCACGTTTTCGGGATCCTTGAAATTCAGAGATACTGTTATTGGGATAGGTTTGCCATCTAAACTCCCGATCAAACTTAGTTCCATCCCATCTTCGTTAATGCTAGTAATATCATCCTCAACCAGCGGGTATTCGATTTGATACCTGTACAATCGGTCTTGTAAATAATCCAGCTGATGTTCAAGGGGCCAGGATCGAAAAGGCATATCTTCATCACCCCACCGATACAAATCGGTTGAATGACTCAGGAAGATATCGGAGCCACTTATAAAGTAGACTTCACGGGTAGATGTATTTAAAGCCAAGAGATAGAAATCAAATTTTCCTGGATAGGATTCGATGATACTTTCTGGTCGTGTAGTTGTCTCATATGTCCATGCTGGATCTTTGAGAAAGTCTATTCTTGGAGGTTTTGGGAGGTAGGCGATTTCGTTATTTGTGTCTACTGTGGTATCCTTGTCGGGCCTGTGAATTCTCCTCCAATGAAGATTCGAGACGTCCCAATCCTCAAACTTAAGCGACTCGGAATAGATGTTCTCCGCCCTTCTCAAGACATCTATTTCTGACTTAAAAATGCGGTAGAATTCGACATCTTCTTGATAACGCTTATAGCCCGACACAGTCGATGCTGCAAAGGGAATTGGATAATAATAGTGATCTGCAGGTCTAGCGTAGTAACTTGAGGCATTTTTAGACCAAGATTTGGGATACTTAACAAAGCCCATAAATTCGTAGAATTCATCATAATTGGGCAAAAGTTCAGCTAACTCCTGATAGGTTCCCCTTGAAACAGATTGATTCTGTAGCAGTCTTGGAAGGTCTTTTATGGATGAAATTTGATAAGCAAATAGATTCCGCATCAGCGCATCAAGCACATAT
>CAJXOS010000191.1 GCA_913057725.1 uncultured Lewinella sp. | reverse complement strand
TGTTTACTTAGTTGAACTAAAGCTAACAACACCCGCTCCTGTTTCTCTGAACGGCTAACCAAATCAAAGGCCATTGCCTGAGCAGTACCATCACTGAGGTAGGGTTCGCGAAAGCGCACGCACTTCAGTACTCGAGGACGGTACTTTTCCTTGATCTCTTCTTTGAGATAGATGATGCGCTTATCCAGCAAGCGGCGAATTATTGGATATACCGTCTTTTGCCCCAGAATATCCTGCAGGTCCTTGATGGATAGTTCTTCCTGCATGGAAAGAGCTTCCGCAATCAAGTACTCCTTATCACTCAACAGATCTGGATCTTGATGGAAAAGCGGGCCAAGCGTAATGCGCGTTTCACTACTGAGCTTGAAATTGGCCGGCAAAGCAGCATTCATGACCTCTCCCAAAGAACAGATATAGTAGGAAGACATCCAGCGCCACAAACGAAACTGTGCCTCTTGCACGATCGGCGCCTCATCGATGATGCTGATAATTGGCTTGGGCTTCTGTTGTGCAGGCGCATTATTATGCAGCTCCATCAACAGCCCTGTGTACAGCTTGCTTTTACCAAACTGCACCTCTACTCGCATGCCTACTTCTAGTTCGCCCACCAGCGCCTCAGGCACCCAATAGGTATAAGGCTTGGCTATCGCCAAAGGAAGGATAACCTCTGCGTAATAGCTACCGGAATGATGCTCGGGATGAAGTTCTATTTGCGACAAGACTCAGATTTATTAGAAGACAAACTTAGGTAATCAGACCGACTTGTGTATGCTGGGTACAAGAAACAACTCCACATTTTTTGGCTACTGCAATTGTCCGTTGGATTATTTCCTAGGCCTTATTATTCTGTTGGAGTATAGCTGGCATGGGCTGTGCTTGTTGTGAGCAAGGTATGGAGGCAGGCGAATAGCCACCGCGGGTGGGCCCGCCCCATTGATTGGATATCCCAATCCGAATGACCTCGTGCCTTCTCTGAAAAGACAGATGAAGACACTACTTTATCTTCTCACCTGCAAGCAGATGAGCCAGCCTTTCTCGCCGCCAATGGATAGCTTTTTTGCGGCGAGCCTTGAATAATTATTCCTCTGAATGTCTTACTCGGACGAAAGAGCAAGGATGATTAGCTCTGACTAGGCTACAAGTCGTCTATTGTCGTGCCTAGAAAGCTAAGATAATGACTTTAGCGAAATAAAACAAAAAATAAATTGTATGTATTTAAAAAACAAAAAGTAAAAATATTTTTCGGTGCGTGAGCTGCCGCTACTAATCCGACTTGTTCCATTGAAGCTGTTGAACAAAATAACTATAGTATGGCAAGTCGGCCGGACCTGCTGGTCCCCACTGTGTCTGCCAACCATTTTGCAATCGCCAATAATCGGCAATGAGATCCGCTTGTTGCTCAGGATTGAAGTCCTCCAGGCGTCCATCCTGACGCGCCCAGTTAGCTATAGCGGGTGCACCACCATAATTATAACCTTCTGCACTCCCTTGTGCTTTCAGGGCTCTCGGTATATATACACTCCCCCAATGCTGAAACTGCCAAACGTGTACCATTTCATGGATGAGGAGTGCATTACTCATTCCTCCCCACGCATTTATCGTGTAAAAACTCACGTAGCAGATTTTCAACTGCGGTGGGCCCAGAACGGCACGCTCATCGATACGAACACGGTCATACTGAATCGTATCGCCAAAGATGGGGTAAACCAGTTCATACTCCTCCGGCAGCAAGGGGCGGCTATTCCATTTGATCCAATCCGCCAAGGTTTCATACAATTCAGGAATGCCAACTACATCCAGGATCAAGTACAACAACTCCAACCACCACTGACCTGAGGACGAACAGAAGTGCTGGAGGTGCTTGCCCAAACGTCGAAGGCGAAGTGGAAGCCAGCGCAAGATCTGAGCAAGTCGCAAGCCAGTGGCCCGAAGTTTATGAGCAATCTTTAATAACATGATTAAGATTCGACATCTAAGATTCTAAATCTAAGAACTAGTTTAAACTTAGAAAAGATTTGTGATTAAGACTTTGCTTCCACTTCCCCTTATCTAGCGTTTTCCATTTTACATCAAATCTTACTTAGTTGAATTGCTCTGTCAAGAACAAATATTGACGATGCAAAAAATCACTAATCCCCAGGATAAATCATTTATTACCAAGTCGACTTCGAAGGAATGAAGGGAGAGTCAGGTATCGGGCAGCTTTGTTATTTTTGATTATCAAAGAATCCAATACATCATCATGAAGCAATTGTTTACACTTATCTTCACTCTATGCCTAGTGCAGGGAGTGTGGGCTCAACTTTCACTGCAAAATAACATCACTACTTACACCATCAACTTTGACGATTCCGTCTCCGGTGTAAATTCTGGAGGATTTACAGGAAGCGGCTTTACAACGAATCCGTCTTCAGGACAACTGGATGCTGATGCCTGGGCTACTTCGGGTTTAAGCGATGGTTCTAAAGGGTTTGGCACCACCAATACTAGCGGAGATCACGCTCGAGGTTCATCGAGTGGAGGCGTTTCCACCGGTGGGATTTACAGCTTCGACCTAGGCGGGACAAACTACGCCCTAGGAATACAACCTACAGGTAGCGACTGGACACCAGGAACCATTAGTTTACGGATTGTGAACAACAGTAGTTCCGTGATTAATGACATGGACATTGCCTACCTCTTGTATGTACGCAACGACCAAGGCCGCTCTAATAGTTTCAACTTTTCCTACTCTGTCGATAACGTAAGTTATACCGGAGTGTCCTCTGCTAATTATACTTCTCCTCAGACGGCAGGCAGTACGGCATGGGCGTCCCAATCACGCAATATCCAATTAACAAACCTTGGTATTAACCCGGGGGAATTCTTCTACCTCCGGTGGGCAGGCTCCGACGTTGGTGGTAGTGGTAGCCGAGATGAATTTGCGCTGGACGATATTGTGATAACAGCAGCCGGAGCCACAAATCCTTGTACTGAACCATCTGCTCAACCAACAAGCCTGACGTTTGGTACCATCACATCAAATTCAATTCAGGCCTCGTTCGCAGCGTCTAATGCCGATAAATTTCTGGTAGTGCAAAGCACTAATGCTTCCTTAGGCAGTGCCCCTGTAGATGGTACCATATACAACACTGGAAATAGCATCGGAAGTGGAGAAGTACTTCAGTTTAGTAATAGCACCAGTATTAACTCACTGGGGTTAGTAAGCAACACAACCTATTACTACTTCATTTATGCTTCCAATGACAATTGCAGCGGTGGCCCTGATTATCGTACCCTTAATCCCTTAACAGGATCTGCCACAACGAGTAGTGGAGGGACAAACTATTACGATGGAATTGAGTCAGAAATTTGCGCAGACCTTAAAACAGCACTGCACAATTTAATAAATGGACACACCGAAGTAAGCTATGCCAGCCTGTGGACTCATTATCAAACCACAGACGATCGGCTGAATGATAGCGGAACAGCCACCATCGTTTGGGATATGTACTCTGATAACCCTGGCGGTTCAGAAAACGAGTTCACCTTTATTACGGACCAATGTGGAACCTATCAAGGAGAGGGAGATTGCTACAATCGAGAACACACCTTCCCCAGATCTTGGTGGGGCGGGAGTACATCTGTCCCGCAATACACAGATATTTTCACTGTAATACCAGCTGACGGCTCAGTTAACGGAACTCGCAGCAATAATCCGTACGGAGAGGTACAATCAGGCACCGAGACAACCATTACGAATAACGGTAGTGCACTCGGCAGTTCCTCAATTAGTATTCCTGGTTATAACGGTTCTGTATTTGAGCCTATTGACGCCTACAAAGGAGATTTGGCCCGCGGATATTTCTATATGGCTACTCGCTACGAAGATGTCATCGCTAGCTGGGAGACCAACTCCAGCGAAGTAGACGCCGTGCTGGATGGTACATCTTACCCTGTTTTTGAACCTTGGCTAATTGATATGTTGATCAGTTGGCATAACGCAGACCCAGTTGACCAGAAGGAACTGGATAGAAACGAAGCAATCTATGGTATTCAGGGCAACAGAAATCCGTTTATTGATCACCCTGAATATGTGGCATTAATCTGGTCTAATTGTGGTACCGGAGGAGATACCCAAGCACCGACGACTCCTAGTAGCCTTGCCGCTGGAAATATCGGAGAAAACAGTGTTGATTTATCTTGGACTGCCGCTACTGATAACGTAGGAGTTACCGGGTATCGAGTTTATCAGGATGATATTTGGGTAGGCAGTACTACAAGTACTTCCTATACAGCCACCAGCCTTAGTGCAAGCACGATGTACGATTTTTACGTTACGGCCTATGATGCAGCAGGTAACGAATCAGGAACAAGCAATACCGTAATGGTCACTACGACTTCTCCACCAGTTTCAAACATTCTGCATGAAGGCTACTTCGAGTCTGGCTGGGACGGATGGCAAGACGGTGGCTCTGACTGTGCCCGTTACTCAGGAAGTAACTCGCCGGAAGGTAGTTTTTCTATTCGAATCCGCGACAACTCAGGGACGGCATCTGCCATGACATCACCCGTTTTTGACCTGAGTTCCTACTCTACAATTGATGTTGACTTTAGCTTCTACGCAAGAAGTATGGAGAACAATGAGGATTTCTGGCTCCGCTATTTTGATGGTAGCTCTTGGCAAACTATTGCGACCTTCACAAGAGGTACTGATTTCCAGAATGGAATCTTCTATAACACCACTGTTTCTATTGATAATGCTAGCTATAACTTCCCTACCAATGCACAATTCCGCTTCCAATGCGATGCCAGCGGAAATAATGATCAGATTTATATAGACGCAGTTGTGATCACAGCTGACCAGGGCTCAAGCGCACTACAAGGAACAGCGCCTACTGTAGCACAAACTAGTACAAGAGAGCGTAGTTCAGAACCTGCTGAATCTGCGGAAGAAGAGATGATCTTGGAAACAGCGACAATAAGTGCTGGTGAAATCGTCATTTACCCTAATCCTGCCAGCAACGTAGTGAATGTGGACCTTAGCGAATACCTTGTACCGATATCCCAGATTCAGGTGTTCAACATGTTGAGTCAGGAAGTTATTCATGTAGCCGCAGGAAATATCGAAAGACAAACTGTCATAGATGTTTCCAGACTACAAAACGGATTTTACATACTGCGAATCCTGGACTCGAACAATGAGATAACCCCCAGGAAAATTCAAATTCTGCATTAACTAATGTAATAAGTATAAGCAAGGCCACTTTCGATCACCAAAGTTTGCATCGAAAGTGGCCTTACTAGTTATCTCTCCTCTATTAGGCTGCACTTCAACGGTAGTACAGGCTTCGTTAGAAAAGCACTTTTACCAGAACTTACGTCTTGACTTTCATTAATCAATATTCAACATCTTGTGCGTCTGAAGGCTCAGGCTCCATTGCGGATGCTTCATACAGTACTGCAGGCAGGCCTCGGTGTTCTTCTCTTGTTGCGGAGAATCCATAGGTTGCAAATAGAAATGGGTGAAATCAAGGTCCACGTATCGCTCAGGTTCGGCACCGGGCTGTGGGTGTACCAACTTGAGTTCATCTCCTTTGGTAAGGACAATATCGGTGCCCGCTTTGGGGCTTACGCATATCCAGTCAAGACCAGCAGGTGCAGGCTTAGTGCCATTGGTCTCAACGGCTACCTCGAAATTACGCGCATGAAAAGCTTCGATCAAAGGCTCATCCAACTGTAGCAGGGGCTCACCACCTGTACATACGACATAGGGCTGACCTCCACCTGGCCAAAGACTGGCCACCAAGTCAGCTAATTCTTCGATGGTATAGCGACCACCATTTTGCCCATCTGTGCCCCAGAAGTCGGTATCACAAAACTGGCAGATGGCTTTATGCCGATCCTCCTCTCTTCCGCTCCAAAGGTTACATCCCGTAAACCGGCAGAATACCGCCGGGCGACCAGAATGTGCACCTTCTCCCTGCAGGGTAAAAAAGGCTTCCTTTACCTTGTACTGTTCCATGCCGCAAAGGTAGGACTGTTCTGGCAATCGTCTATATTTAGGGCACATTTAGTATCACATCATGATCACCACTCCTACCCTTCTCCTCGACGAACAGCGCTGCCGAACGAACATTCGAAGCATGTGCAAGAAAGCAAAACAGCAAGGCTTGACACTTCGTCCACATTTCAAAACCCATCAATCACTAGAAATTGGACGATGGTTCAAGGAAGAGGGAGTACAGAGCATTACCGTCTCCAGCCTGGAAATGGCGCAATATTTCGCAGCGGAGTGGGCCGATATTACAGTAGCCTTCCCCATCAACATTCTGGAGATAGCCAGGATAAATGCGCTAGCAAGTTCGATCCAACTCAATGTACTCATCGAAAATACTGCGGCAGTCAGGGCCCTAGAAGAACAACTGCAACACCCAGTTGGTGTATTCTTAAAAATCGATGTGGGTTATGGCCGTACGGGGATCCAACCCGATCAAACAGGTCAACTGGATGAACTGCTAAAGGAAGTAAGTGCGAGCACTAAACTCCAACTAATAGGTTTTTTAGCTCATGCTGGACACACGTATAGCTGCAGATCGAAAGCGGAGATCTTGCAGGTGCACCAAGCCAGTATGGGAGCGTTGATCAATCTCAAAAAGCACTATGCCGATCGTTATCCCAATCTGCAGCTTTCCTACGGCGATACACCTAGTTGCAGTGTGGCCAACAATTTTGAAGGACTAGACGAATTGCGACCTGGCAACTTTGTCTTCTACGATCTCACTCAAGCCCGGATTGGATCCAACACCTGGGATCAAATCGCAGTTGCGATGGCCTGCCCGATTGTGGCCATACATGAAGATCGGCGAGAGCTGGTACTATATGGAGGGGGTGTGCATTTCTCAAAAGACCGCATGACCGGTGAACCAGAAGGCACTGTCTGGGGGCGAGTGGTTCGTGATGAGGGATCGGGCTGGGGAAATGTGGAACCCGGAATGTACCTACGTAGCCTATCACAAGAGCATGGCATTGTTGTTGTTCCAGAAACGGTAGACTTTGATTTCCGGGTAGGAGAAATTGTCAAAGTATTACCTGTTCATTCTTGCATGGCAGCAAATGCAATGAAACGCTACCTCACTACCGATGGCCGTTGGATCGAAAGACTTTAATAAATGAAGTTGAGCATTTGTAGGTGATTCATTGATAATCAACTACCTTTGCGCCCTTAAATGAGGCGGCCGGTCAAAAATTAGCGCTTCCTCTATCATTGCTAGTACTTTCCTTTTATGTCAAGTTTTGCTGATTTGGGGCTATCCCAACCGTTATTGGATGCCCTACTGGAATTGGGTTTTGAAACCCCTACTCCCATCCAGGAGGAGGCTATTCCCTTTTTGTTAGAGGGGGATCGAGACCTCGTGGGCCTTGCCCAAACTGGTACTGGCAAAACGGCGGCGTTTGGACTGCCACTAGTACAGTTGGCTGATGTTCATCAAGATACACCATCCGGTTTGGTTTTGGCCCCTACCCGGGAGCTTTGCTTACAGATCACTAAAGAGCTGAAGCTTTTTGCACAGTTTCGTCCATTGCTTAATATCACGCCCGTTTATGGTGGAGCTGATATTCGGGTACAGATGAAGTCCATCAAGCAGGGCACCCAAATTGTGATCGCTACTCCAGGTCGACTAAGAGACCTCATCAATCGTAAAGCGATCAAGCTCAATGCCGTTAAGACGGTCGTGCTTGACGAGGCTGATGAGATGCTCAATATGGGCTTCAAAGAGGAGATTGACGAGATTCTGCAAAAAGTGCCTAGCGAACGCCGGACCTGGTTGTTCTCTGCAACAATGCCGAAAGAGGTATCTCGATTGGCTAAGAATTACATGCAGGAGCCGCACCAGATCAAGGTGGGCAATACCAATGAAACGAACCAGGACATCGATCACCAGTTCATCACGGCTCGTCCGCGTGAACGCCTCGATATCCTTCGTCGCTATCTAGATACCGATCCAAAACTATATGCATTAGTGTTCTGCCGTACACGGGCCGAAACACTCTCATTAGCTGATGACCTACAAAAAGATGGCTACGCAGCTGATGTACTGAACGGAGATCTATCCCAAGTCCAACGCGATCGCGCTATGCAACGCTTCCGCTCCCGCCGGGTTAACATTCTGGTAGCAACTGATGTGGCTGCACGTGGGCTCGACGTAGATGGCATCACGCATGTATTCCACTTCAACATCCCTGATGACTGGGCCTTTTACACGCACCGTTCTGGCCGAACCGGACGAGCAGGTAAACGTGGGTATTCGATCATGGTGATTCACCCAAATGATCGTCATATCCTTCGCCGACTTGATCGAAAATTGAATCTGCAATTCCAAGAGACGGAGCCTCCAAGCGTACTGGGTTTGGTAGAACAACGTCTTCGCAATACCATTCAGCAAGTTGCCACGGCTGAACCACTATCGCAGTTGAATCCATTAATGGAGAATATCGAGTTTGCGCTAGACGGATTTAGCAAGGAAGAACTGGTGGAGCGCTTGGCCGCTGTAGCATTTCAGCAACTCCCTTCCCACTATCAAAGAGAGGCCCTTCAGTTGCTTGATCCTAAAGCGGCCAAGAAGAAAGGCAAGAAAGGTTCTGGTAAAGTAGATAAGTACCAGCGTCTCTTTCTTAACATTGGCCGCAAAGAAGTAGCTGGCATACCAGAGTTTATTGATTTCCTAAGCTTCTTTGGCGAGATCGATCCCAAAGCGGTTGGCGAGGTCAACCTCCAGGATAAGCATACCTTCTTTGAGGTAGATATAAAGTTGGCGCGGGCACTAGTAAATAAATTCAAAGGTGCAGAATGGGAAGGTCGTTCCTTGCGCCTGAATTTCGACAGTGGCCCCGACGGAGACAAGAAGGGTAAAAAGAAGTCTTTCCGTAAATCTAGAAAACCAGGTAACCCTGGAAACTTCAAGAAGAAAAAGAGAAAAGGCAGAAAGCAGCGTTCATAGCTACTCCTGCCCTCATTCTTTATTACCAACCTTCATATTCTGCCCAGCTGCTTAAGGCCTCCGGCGCAGAATAGTAAGAATTATCACTATGCACGGCTCCGGGCGTCATTTGAAAAGAAACGGGTGATTTAGACAGGAGTGATTGAACTTCTGACTTCATTGCCTGATAACCGCCCTTCATCTTATCATTTTCGGCTGTCCCCAAACTGTTATACCAATAGGTCCCCAAACTGTCTCTCCCGGCTAGGAGGCCCTTTGCATCCCGTATAATTTGGTGATCATCGCGCCAGTATGCGGGGCTGAAGCAGATGTGTGCATCGAAGAAATCAGGTTCAGCAAGAAGTGCGTATCCGACAAAAAGTCCTCCTCTCGAATGTCCCGCTAAAGCTCTCACTCCGTTCGTACGATAATTTTGATCAACAAACGGCACCAACTCTTCATGAATGAAAGCTAAAAACGAGTCCGCCTCACCCTTCTTTTCCCGATCCTCGGATTGGTAAATACTGGGCGGGGTCAAATCTCGATTTCGATCTGTGTTCCGAATACCCACCACAATGACTTCTGGCATAGATTTGGCAGTAGCCAGAATTCCGGCAATCTGGGCGAGGCGAAAATCTTGGGATCCCGCATCTAGTACATAAATTACGGGATAGGTACGTGATGGGTCAGAAGAATAGGAACGCGGCAAATGAATTAGAAGAGGTCGTTCTTCTTCTAAGATTTCCGAGTAGACTTCTTGATGTTCGTCAGCATCCAATTGTGCTCGCTGGGCTTGAATTTCGAGGATGGTACCAACGATTAAGAGTGTCGCAAGAATAGTAACAGTAATGGTGATTAATATCCGCTTCATGTAGTTATGTTTTGCGGACAAATTAGCAGCATACGCCACAAAGCATGGCAAATTTTGCACCGCCGTCTTTACGACATTCTTACGTCACTTCCCTAAAAGGCTGGGGAGGCGGAGCAGTTCGGACAGGTTCTCTTCCCTAATCCAGCGAGACAATCGAAAGGCTACTAAAAAGACCACAAACACACCACCAAAATGCACCGCCAACAACAAGGGAAAATGCCCCACATTTACCTGACCCGTAAGATAGAACGACAGATAAGGAGCAATGATAATCGCCAAGAGGAGTAGGATCGACCACAGGATATGGAGGCTCACTATTCGTTGGGAAGCACGGAGGGTTTGATCGTCCAGTTGGAGGCGACGTTGCAAGAAAAGAGGAATCGCAATATTCAAAGGAGGTAATAATGCAGCCAGAGCAGAGATGAAGTTGATTCGCCACAATACTGCCCAATCTATCTCAGCAGGGCCTGAAGACTCTGACCGTTCTTCGGTCAAATCTGTAAGCGGAAGGGCAAGGGTTTCCGCGAGCACCCGTAAGCTGTGGAGTCGAGGTTTACTCTCTCCATTCTCGATGCGTTGAACTGTACGTAGGGATAGCCCCGATTGCTGGGCCAATTCTTCCTGCGACCACCCTTTCGCCCGGCGGGCCGCTAAAATGCGTTCAGCAAGTCTCACGACCTCTGTCTATTTATCGTACTACCCAACCATCACCGAAACCGGCTGGTGGGCTCACGAAGACCAATTTACCTTCAGCATCCTCAGCCATCAAGACCATTCCCTGACTGAGCACTCCTCTCATTTTGCGCGGAGCTAAATTAGCTACCACTACTACTTGCTGACCAATAATAGCTTCCGGCTCGTAGTGCTGAGCAATACCCGAAAGTACCGTACGCTCTTCGAAGCCGAGGTCAAGTGTTAGTTGTAACAACTTATCAGCCTTCGGGACTTTGGTAGCCGCCTTAATGGTTGCCGTCCGCAAGTCTAGTTTGGTGAAATCGTCGAAGGTGATTTCATCCTTGACAGCAGGCCGCTCTGGGCCTTTTTCTTCTGCCAAAATGCCGGCCAGCTTTTCCTTTTGGCGCTCCACAATTTGCTTGCGGCTATCGTCTTTGCGATCAATGATCTTTGGAAACAGCACACCGGATTTACCAATAGCATGGCCAGTTGGTAACAGCGCCTCACCCGCAGCAACAGCATTGAGCGTATTCGCCAGGTCACCCGCTTTAGTTGACGCTAAACCCACCAATTCACGAAGCTTAGGCGCAATGAATGGGAGGAATGGCTCTACCAATGAAGCCAATAGCGTTGTGAGCTGCAGACCAACATAGAGTGATTCTGCAATTCCAGGGTGCTCCGGATTCTCTTTAGCCAATTTCCAAGGTGCTTGATCTTGCAAGTAGGTATTACCCCAGCTGGCAATCTCGACTACATTAAAGGCAGCCTGCTTAAAGCTATAACCTTCGATATCCTTCACCCACTGGGCAGTCAGTTCCTGCACGGGAGCCAAGACGGTTTTCAAATCAACATCAGTAGCCGGCACCTTACCGTCAAAGTACTTATGGGTAAGGACGATCACCCGGTTGATGAAGTTACCGAGCTTATCTGCCAGCTCCTTATCATGGAAGTCTACAAATTCGTCCCACTTAAAGTCCGCATCACGATTCTCCGGTAGGTTGCGCACCAATGCCCAACGTAGAGCATCAACCGCATTCGGAAAGTCCTTAAATTCTTCTAGGTACTCGTGTTGCTCAATACCCCAACCACGGCTCTTACTGAACTTCTCTCCTTCGAAGTTCAAGAATTGGTTAGCAGGAACATTGATAGGCAAATTATAATCTCCGTGGGCCTTAAGCATTGCCGGGAAGATGATACAGTGGAATACAATATTGTCTTTCCCGATAAAGTGTACCAGCTGCGTGTCTTCGCCCTTCCAGTACTCCTCCCAGTCTTTTCCGTTCTCAAGCGCCCATTGACGCGTACTAGAGATATATCCAATCGGAGCATCAAACCAAACGTAAAGCACTTTACCATCAGCCCCCTCAATTGGCAGTTTGATTCCCCAATCCAAATCACGGGTGATCGCGCGCGGCTGCAGACCCTCTTTCAACCAGCTTAGGCACTGCCCCAACACGTGCTTTTTCCATTCACCAGGATTGTGATGTTGCGCTCCATCAAGAACGCCATTTTCAATCCATTCGGTCAGCCACTCACCGTGTTTATCGAGCTTGAAGTACCAGTGCTTCGTTTTACGCAAGATTGGTTGTTCACCACTCAAAGTAGAGAGTGGGTTAATGAGCTCCGTAGGTGAAAGATCTTTACCACAGTTCTCACACTGATCACCGTACGCTTCATGATAGCCGCAGTTTGGGCAAGTACCTTTGATGTAGCGATCCGCCAAAAATTGATCGAACTTCTCATCGTAGTATTGTTCCTGCTCGCGTACTTCAAACTGATCACCCTGCTCGTACAACTTCAAGAAAAACTCTTGCGAAGTCTGGTGATGCAACTCGGCACTCGTACGGTGGTAGTAATCAAAAGAAATCCCCAGCTTCTTAAAGGTTCCTTTGTTCAGCGTATGGTACTTATCGATGATTTCGCGAGGAGAAATGCCTTCTTTCTTTGCACGGATCGTAATGGCAGCTCCGTGT
>CAJXOS010000190.1 GCA_913057725.1 uncultured Lewinella sp. | reverse complement strand
TTTCATCTCAGCCTTACATCTGCAGGACTACCATAATTTGTAGTTGCAAAAGTAGATGAAACTGGGGTGTCGGTATTTCAGTTATCGCTTAAACTGCTGCAAAAATCGATCGACCACTTCCCAGTGCTGGGCAGTGCCTCCTTCCACTCGAGTATCTACGAGCATAGATGATCCATGTACGCCATTTTCTGCGATGTAGGTTTCGTGGCCAGCGGCCTGTGCCAATTCTAGTTGAGCAGCGACACTTTCGATAGCAGCCTCTCGGGCTGGTCGGAAAACGACTAATGGTACTTTCAGGCTATCAAAGTATTGCTCTGGATTACAACCTTCCATCGGTTCGCCAGAAGCAGGGGAGAAGCTCAATACGCCATTTACTTCACTTGGCTGTTGATGGGCTAGTTGAATGGCTAGCGCGGCACTGTAACTACTGCCCCAGAGTATCTTCGGTCCATTGTATCCTTTATCTATGATGAATTGCAATGCGGCTTCCAAGTCTGGTAATACATCGCAGTAACCGTAGGGGTTACGCTCTATCTCCGCTACTACTCGGTTGTAACTTCCATAGGCTTGTCCGCCGCGGCGCTGATCGATCATCAGTACGTTGAAGCCATCTTCATGCAAGCGAGGAGCGATGGTGGCATACTCTCCACGCGCATTTGACCGGCCTTGATGGAAAAGGAGAATAGAAGGAGCAGCGTGATCCAGGTGGAATAACTCTCCACTAATCAGCAGGCTATCGGAAGTAGAAAAGCTGATGGTTTGGGGATTCTCAGGTGCTTCTTCTTGCGGCTCGCTGGTGGTGCAGGCCGTTAGGAGGCTGGCCAGTGCCAGGCTCCAGTACAACAGTTTAGACATGGTGATTTCTTTCGTTCAAGTCTAATATACAGCGACTTGCGTAATAAATCGGCTTGCTGCTATACTAACCTTTATATCCTGCCACCGCATTTGCTAAACTATCGGCATCTGGGTAAAAGTGCAAGAGGGTTCGATCTTTTTCCTTCAGATAACCAGTAGCAACCATTTGGTCAAAGAGCTGCTGAAGTCCGGCGTAGAAGCCATCTACGTCTAATACGGTGCAAAGCTTACTGGTGAAACCAATCTTCACTTGCGTATATACTTCAATGATTTCATCAAGCGTACCAGCACCACCGGGTAAGGCAATGAACACATCCGCCAACTCCATCATTTTAGCCTTACGCTCGAACATATCCTTCACCACAAACATTTCGTCAATGCCCAGATGAGCGGCCTCGTCGCGGATGAGTTTTTCTGGGCGTACGCCAATAACGGGCTGCCCCGCTGCCAGGAATTGATCAGCAATTAGACCCATCAGGCCAGACTTGCCTCCGCCGTAAACGAGGGTAGCCTTCTGATCAATGAGCAGGTCCATTAGTCGAACGACTTGGGCAATGATTTTCGGATTGTTGCCAGTATTAGCGCCGCAAAAGATGCAAATGTTCATGTCCGGTGATTGATTATGTTTTCGTAGGAACGTTCGAATAATTAAATCGGCAGTTGCCCTAAAGCTGACTACGGAACGCCCAAAGGAAGTGACACTGGAAGTTTTTGGGCAACTAAACTGTCGAATTTAATTTTTGAACAATACTTATCTGTATTTTCCCCACAAGAACCGAAAATCTGCTGAAGCAATGAAGTACCTAAGCACACTTGCCATTTTTTGCCTAATGTTCACCGCCTGCACCTCGCCGGTGGATCAACAAATCGCGGACACCAGTACGGAGGAGGAAGTAGTCGAAGCACCAATCTTTCATCCCTCCCACGAACCTGCGAAAGCAGACGCTCCATATAGTGATGCCGTTCAAGTAGGTAACATGTACTTCCTTTCCGGACAGATCGGTATGGACCAGTCGACTCGGACTTTGGTAGAAGGAGGCATTGAGGCAGAAACTCGGCAGGTACTTGAGAACATCAAAGACGTTTTGGCCCAGCACGATATGACGATGGCCAATGTGGTGAAATCCTTAGTCGTACTAGACGACATTGAGGATTTTGCGGCTTTCAACGCTATTTACCGTGAGTATCTACCACAGAAGCCAGCCCGTACGACCTTCGCTGCCGAAGCATTGGCCCGAGGAGCAAGGATTGAAATTGAAGTAGTAGCTGTGAAGCATTAGGCCCATGATCTACAATAGCCAAATAGAAACCATGCCGCTGGAACAACTGCGGCAACTGCAGGATGAACGTCTTCGCAATTTAGTAGCGCGTCTGTATAAGGATGTGCCCTTCTACCAGCAAAAGCTAAAACAAGCTGGGATCGAACCCGGTGATATCAAGGGTGTAGCAGATCTCGCTAAGCTTCCCATCACCACCAAAGAGGATTTACGACAGAACTATCCCTTCCAGATGTTTGCCAAGCCAATGGGGGATGTACGTAGAATTCATGCTTCCAGCGGTACTACAGGGAAACCTACGGTGGTAGGTTACACGGAACATGACCTGAATATATTCGATGAAGTAGTAGCTCGATCAATGGTTGCTGCCGGAGCTCGGCCAGGGATGCGCCTACATAATGCCTATGGCTATGGGTTATTCACCGGTGGATTAGGAATGCATGGTGGTGCTACCCGCCTCGGGATGGCCGTTATTCCAGTATCGGGCGGTATGACGGACCGGCAACTAATGATACTCCAAGACTTTGAGCCAGAGGTGATGTGTTGTACTCCTTCCTATGCTCAGACATTGGCGGCAGAATGCCGTAAACGTGGGATCGATCCAGCAGCATTGAAAGTCAAATATGGTATCCTGGGAGCTGAACCCTGGACGGAAGCTATTCGTACAGAAGTTGAGGCCGGGCTACAGATTAAGGCGACCAATATTTATGGCTTGAGTGAAATTATTGGCCCTGGCGTCTCACAGGAAGATGTGGATGAGCGGGGTACAGGAAGTTACGTCTGGGAGGATCATTTCTATCCTGAAATTCTGGATAAGGATACTGGCGAAGTACTTCCTTATGGCGAAGAAGGGGTATTGGTATTCACTACGCTGACCAAAGAGGCCTTTCCGCTTTTGCGCTATAGCACCAATGATATCTGCAGTCTGCATTATGATCCTAACGGTAAACGGACCCACATCAAAATGTCGGCTATCAAAGGCCGGGCGGATGATATGTTGATTATCCGAGGAGTCAATCTTTTTTACACGCAGGTGGAAGAGGTTATCAATACTCTGGACTACTTAGTGCCACACTATCGTCTGATCGTCACCAAGAAAGAGGCAATGGATCAGGTAGCTGTTGAGGTCGAAGTAAAAGAGGGTGTGGATCATCAAAATGAGGCCTTCAAAACAGAGCTAGCGCAGAAGATCAAAAACACCATTGGCCTTTCTATGAAGATAGACTTGCGTGCACATGGCAGTATCCCGGGTAGCCAAGGTGGAAAGCTCTCCAGGATATTAGACGAGCGGTAGTAGAGATCGAGAACGGCTGACGATGGTCAGTCGTCGACGAATATGCACAGTTCGACGGGTTTATCCTACCGTTGGATGAAAAGTGCTGGTGGCACGTAGTGGAATGAGGTAGTTTTGCTCATCTTATGGCTGTAGGTTGATAACAGTTGAATGAAATTGTGGTGTTAAAATCGCAGTAAACGGACAACTTTTATCAGCTGATTCAATTACCCATAAGAAACAATCTCCAACAACCTCATTAAACTATGAAAACAAGACTCACCACTACATTAGTGGGAAGCCTGCTCATGCTGTTGCTAGCCGCTGGCAGCTTATACGGGCAGCAAAAGCACGCGCTCAGTGGCTATATCAGCGACGGCGAAACAGGTGAAACACTTATCGGAGCTACGGTCTATGTACCAGAACTCCAGCAAGGTGTCACTACCAATGAATATGGTTTCTATTCCATTACCCTTCCGGAAGGAAGCTACCAGGTAGAATACAGCTACTTGGGCTTCGAGACAATCCTAAAGAGCATTGATCTTAATCAGAATACAACACTATCCGTTGAGTTGGGTGGTGCCGCTCAGGAATTGGAAGAAGTGATTGTGATTTCTGAAGCAGCCAACCGAAATGTATCTGACCTCCAGATGAGTTCCAACTCCCTGGATATGCAGACGCTCAAGAAGCTTCCTGCACTGCTCGGTGAGGTTGAGGTATTGCGTAGTATTCAGCTTTTGCCCGGTGTAAGTACGGTGGGCGAAGGAGCTACGGGCTTCAACGTACGTGGAGGAAGTATTGATCAAAACCTGGTCCTGCTAGACGAAGCCCCAGTGTACAACTCTGCTCACTTGTTCGGTTTCTTCTCTGTTTTCAACCCAGATGCAGTAAAGGATGTGGATCTGTATAAAGGAGGTATCCCCGCTCGCTATGGTGGCCGTTTGTCCTCTATCCTGGATGTACGGATGAAAGAGGGTAACAGCAAGCGTTTGACGCTAAACGGTGGAGTCGGCTTAATCTTTAGCCGACTCGCGGTAGAAGCACCAATTGTAAAGGACAAGGCCAGCTTTATTGTAGCAGGTCGTCGATCGTATATTGATGTTTTGGCGGCTCCTTTCCTCAGTGGAGACTTGGGAGAAACGACCTTGAACTTCTACGACCTGACACTAAAGACCAATTACAAGCTGAACGAAAACAACCAGCTTTTCCTTAGTGGTTACTTCGGTCGCGACAACTTTGGTTTTGGGGATGCAGCGGGTTTCAACTGGGGTAATACAACTACCTCTCTACGTTGGAATCACATTTTCAGTAATAAACTTTTTGCCAATACCACTTTCTACTTCAGTGATTACGACTACAGCATCGACTTTGGAGATACTGCTGAAGATAGCTTTGACTGGACGGCACGGATCATGAACTACAGTGTGAAGCCACGCTTCACGTACTACCTGACTCCGGATAACATCATTCGATTTGGTGGTCAGGCGATTCGTTACCAGTTTGAACCAGCTAATGCTATCGCGGTGAGTAATGGTGAATCCATTGACATCAGCCTGGATGAGCGTTCTGCTTTAGAAGGCAGCTTCTATATCGAGAATGAGCAAAGCCTAGGTGAGCGCTGGCAGTTGAATTACGGTCTTCGTTGGTCTTACTTCAACCTAATCGGAGAGGGTAATGCCTACACCTTCGGTGATGCACCGCTAGGCCAGCCCCGACCAGTAATTAACGTTGAGTCTTTTGATGCTGGGGAGAGTATTCAGGATTACTCGAACCTCGAGCCACGGGCAGCGGTACGTTACCAAATCAGCCCTGATAACTCGATCAAGGCAAGCTACAATCGCACGGCACAGTACATCCACTTGCTTTCCAATACGGTAGCTTCTACACCAGTGGATATCTGGTTGCCAAGTACCAATAATGTAGAGCCGCAAATCTCTGATCAGTTCGCGATTGGCTATTTCCGGAACTTCAAGGACAACATGTTCGAGACTTCCATCGAGTTCTACTACAAAGAGATGGACCATCAGGTAGACTATATCGATGGTGCTGATTTGATTCTTAATGAATTTGTAGAAGGTGAAATCCTAGAGGGCCAAGGTCGCGCCTACGGTGTGGAGCTTTTGATCCAAAAGAACAAGGGTAAGTTCACCGGTTGGGCCAGCTATACACTAGGGCGTAGTGAGCGCCTGGTAGACGGTATCAACAATGACGAATGGTACCCTAATCGTTTCGACCAGACCCACAACTTGAGCTTAACTACATTCTACGAACTGAGCAAGCGTTGGTCCGTTAGTGCGGTGTTCTCGTATAATACGGGTACTCCTGCTACTTTTCCGAGTTCTCGCTATACCGTTGCGGGTTACACGGTGCCGCATAACATTGGAGGTGGACGTAACAATGTGCGTATCCCAGCTTATCACCGTTTGGATTTATCCGCTACGCTGGAAGGCAAGAAGAATGACGAGCGTCGTTGGCAGAGCAATTGGGTCTTCTCGATCTACAATGTTTACAACCGACGAAACCCATTCTCTATCTACTTCCGCCAGGATGCCAACCGCACGCCGGTGGGTCAGCCAGTGAACACGGAAGCAGTACGCTTCTCGGTGATCGGCAGCTTCATTCCGTCGGTTGCTTACAACTTCAAATTTTAACGCTCACTCTGATTCAAACCAAGATATCATGTCAAAATTTCAATATATAGTTTTGTTCCTCGGTATGGGTTTCTTCACCTTCTCTTGTGAGGATGTGATTGATGTAGACGCCGACTTTACCGAAGCACAATTGGTAGTAGATGCATGGTTGAACAATATGGATACCACGCAGACCGTCTTCCTCAGCTTAAGTCAGGATTACTTTGATGCTACCTTACCACCTGCTATTACAGATGCGCAGGTAACCTTAACGAACACGACCTCGGGTACCATTATTCCTTTCGAACATAAGAGCAATGGTGCGTACGAGTGGACACCTTCAGCTAGCGAGACAATCGGCCTGTTGGGTGATGAATTTGTACTAACAGTAGAGTACAATAACTTCACATACGAAGCTGCATCAGCGATGAACCCTGCTCCACCAGTGGATTCTATCGCCTATGAGTTTCGGGAGGAGGAGTTCGGTTTCCCGGAAGGTATTTATGCACAGTTCTATGCGCGCGATATCGTAGGTCAAGGAAATACCTACTGGATCAAGACCTACAAGAATGGAACGTTCCTCAATAAGCCATCCGAACTTAACTTGTCTGCAGACGGTACTTTCGATTTGGGCTCGGCGGCAGATGGCATTGTCTTTATACCACCGATTCGCGAGTTGGTAAACCGCATTTCTGATCCTGATACGGAAGATAATGAGGATGTACCTCCGTACGCAGAAGGCGATCACATCCGAGTTGAGATTCACGCATTGACCAATGAAGCTTTCCGCTTTATGCAGGTGGCTCAAGAGCAGATGACCAATGGCGATAACGGCATTTTTGCTTTGCCGGTAGCCAATTCACCGAGTAATGTCTTTGGTGTTCAGTCAGATGCTCCTCAAGCACTAGGCTTCTTCAATGTGGGCCAAGTAACTGCTGGAGAAGTAGTGATTCAGTAAGGCCCCCTTACCTAGCGTAAAAAAATACACATGAAATAAAAGGAGCGTTGTTCGCCTTGGCGAGCAACGCTCCTCCCATACCCTCTACCAAGTACTTTCTACCAAGTACCAAGTACCAAGTACCAAGTACCAAATCCCCCCTACAAATCCATCCCTACCGCAAATTCAAATGGAACATAGCGAACCACGCGTTCCCGATAGTAAATGGTTACTTGTAGTTCTTCAGCAGCAGTGTCCAGTGAGTGATGACTGCGGAGGGTTTCTGGTGTGAATTCCCATTCTTTATCACCTGCCGTAATTTGGATGCGCTCCAATATGCTCCATTTACGGTCGGCCACTTGAAGAAGCAATTGGTCGGTGTCTTTGTCCTTGATAAATTGCAGGTAAAATCCCGGGGCAAACCATTGTTTGTAGGGCAAATCCGCCACCAGGATGTTTCTACTAAGTTTCTTTAGTTCTTCTGCTGGAAAATCAAAGGCCAACTTTCCCGCTAGACTGATATGCTTGTTGTTGGCAGCTGGTACCTCGGGTACATTTACACGAACCTGATGTATACTATCGTTTTTGACGAGTTGAAAATAGCGGTGTGTTTGTGGTTTTTCGATTGCTGCTTCATCAACTTTGTACAGCTCCAAATGGTCTAATCGTGCGATATCTGTCTCTACCACTTTTTCCGTTAGCAAAGACTGATCTCCTGCCCGAAAATAGTCGATTGTAGATTGATCGCTATTAACGTCGATGGGGTTAACCCCTTCCAAATCAAGCTCCACTATTACGGAAGTACCCGCTGGATAATAGCCTTTACCCAAAGGCGCTAGGCGTGCTTCGTTCTTGACGTTTACCGTTATCAAGTTGGCCTTACTATTCGGAGCAATAGTAGGCGGTAGGCTTTCGATCTCCTCTTGATCCTTTTGCAAGAACCAAGTGCATTGCAGCCGCTCCAAATCAAAAATGGAGTAGCTGCCGAGTGACCAGGCCCGCAAATAATCGAGATAACTAGCCTCCGTATCGCAGGGGCATTTGATCATGGCTGGCACTTGACCAAGCTGCTCCCTGAGAACGTCAAATTGTACCCGTACTTCGTTTGATCGGCCGCGCCTATTGCCCATGCGTACGCCGTGTTTGATAATGCCTTCCGAAGCGGTGTTATTCGCGTATTCAATTGTAAAAGCGTTTTCTGTGGGCAGGTAAGTCCATGTTTGCTGTACGACTCCGCTAGCAGGAATAAAGAACTGATCATCCTGAAACGTACAGTTAGCGGCTTCTCCTGCCTGCGCTGCTTGTATGAAGCAATCTTGCTTATCTGCACAGTCTCGCTGACTCCAAGCAGGGGTAAGTAACATAAGTGATAAGAGAAACGCCAGTATCAAAGAAATAAGATGGTTCATGTCGTTAATGGGTTAGTTTAGGCCAAGGTGAATGACTTCGTCTAAATCGAGGCTGACCGTTTGTGGACGCGCCATCGTCATGCGGATATTGGGGAAGTGGATCTTCCCATCTTTGGTTTTGGGAACGCGGATACGGTCATTTCTGCCTAGTGTTTGCGAGACAGTGCCATCGTCGTCGAGGATTTCCAGTGCTACAAAGTTGTCTGGATGACCAACGACATTGAATTCATGATAATCCAATCTACTCCGATCAAAACTGCTTTGATCCGTAGGAGGGGACCAATTTATTCGGCTCCCATCAGCGGCGTTAATGTGAATGATCTCACGATAATTGGCGGGTTCATTGATCTCTTGAGGCGCAAAGTCGGTGGTGTACCAATCGTCGCTCAATAGATCGACATAGAGGATACCTTGCATGCGCAGGAAACTGGCTCCTGCTGGTGGTAATACCAGGGTTTGTGCAAATACTTGATGAGCGAAATCCTCAGCGATCATTTGCCGTTCTTTGGTCCAGCCTGCATGGGCGACACGCGCTCCGCTGACTTGATGCTGGCGCAAAGCTTCATAGACGAAAGGAATGTGCCCCTCCATCAAGTCGTTGCCAAGGTCGTCTTCCAAAGTGCAGAAGCTTTTGGCAATGTCGACTTCGATACAAGCTGGATCAGCAAGTTTGAGTAGATAGGTGAGAGAAATTCCGTGCTCTAAGCTCGCTTTCCAGGTAGATCGGCCATTGGATAAGCGGAATTCTGCTAATTCTAGTCCAAGGTCGGTGTTTACGGTAGGTTTTTCGCCTTTACGGATCTGTTCCATGTAGCGGTAAGCAAAGGCGTTGGCCGGGTCTTCCTCTTCCGTTGTCTCTTCTATTACCGGCATCGGATATTTTAGGGGTTCAGCCACCGGATTGGCCTCCCGGAAAGTTTGGAGAAAAGCTTGATCCTCATCACTAACTATCCTAGCTGCTTCTGGTTCGGTAAATCCAGCAGACTGTAACTCTCCATTGCGGTAGGTTACCTGTAGTTGTTGTCCACGGAAGGTTAATGTGTTTAGCCAATCCAGGCTCTGGTGTTTGTAGCGCAGATGCATGTTCACGACATGTAACCATTGTCCCTCGTGAATAAGCACAGCTGCTGTATGATTGCCGATGACACCCTGTATCATTTGAAACATGCGTGGCATCTGTTGGGGGCAATAAAGCGTGAAACCTTCTTGAGGGAAGGCCTGAAGATCTTCCTGCATCAAAAAAGTAGCTTGCTGCTTGTATAGTTTACGGATCGTTTCTTCAGTCCAATCCGCTTTCAGGTGTGTGATTTCAATTGATTGGGCAGGGTCTTCCTGGTAGTAGGGAGTGCGGTAGAATTGATGCTCCCCCTCGATGATATACACTGTTTTTCCATCCTCACTATACGAGCTGGTGTTAGGGGCATAGGTGCCAGTAAGCTCGAAATCGGAACTGAAGTGAAACTGGATGGTTTCTGGGCTAGGCTTTAACGAAACCGGTGCTTGTTCACCAGTAGGTATCTCGACTGATAGATTATGCTGGGGAGCCCAGTAGGTAGTTCTAGCGCTGCCAAGTTGGTAACTACCTGCTGTGTAAGACTTGGGGCCAGGGTCGAGCGTCAGCCCAGCAGTAGCCGCTTCAAATCCAGCTGCCAGTTCCTGTTGAGAAATGGCAGTGGTTATTTGACCTGGAACTAAGCGATGGCTGGTAATAAGGTCATCTTCATTAGCCTCAAGTGCTAGCCGTTGACCATTAATCTCCAAGGTGTTAATCCACTGCAAAATATTGGCTGTAGATGGTGCTGTCTCCTCACTTTGTTGCGGATTGGAACTGTTCTCGACATAGGCCTCATATTTAGGCGGGTCATATAGGTGCCAACTCAGCTTGTACCAATGTTGGCCATGCAATACCGCTATGCCGAATACCCGTTCCTTTTGTCCTGGGATATAGGGGCTTTCAACTTCGTAGACACTTTTTTGTGGTAAGAAAATAGTGCCACCACTACAGGGGACTTCCCGAATATGATCTACCGATTCCTCAAGTTCAAAAGCCAGAACATCTTTGATCTCCTGACTGGAGTAAGCGGTGTTAGGGTAGACGATCAGCCCTACCATAACGGCAGCTTTACTATAAGCCATAGACGGCGTAGTGAGTACACCAAAAACAGACTTCTCGACAGCCTCGATGTTGTCCAGGTCAATGGGCTCCTGAACCAGGTCTTGCCCCATCAATTTTCCATTCTCATCATATTCATAAACATGACCTTCAGGAGTAGAGATGGGATAGGCTTCCAGGCTTTCGTGGTAGCGGAATGCGAGATTGTAAACTTGGTTGTGATAAACGGCGGAAGAGAGTGGAGCGGTCTGTGCAGATAATAATACACCATACAGACAGCATAGCAGAGCTAAGGTATTTTTCATGAGCGCTTTATAGGATCTTGGTGTGCGAATGCTCCGAATTTAGGGGCAAATTCAGCAACGAAGAAATACGCAGCCCATGTTTAACAGTACCCTAACACTTAGAGTACGGGTAGCCAGAAGATCATCGCTAGCATTACAATCCCTCCTGCCAAGAGTAAACTCAATACGCCAAAGGCAATCGTAGCTCGTTTTTTAACGAAAATGCTTTTTGACGCCTTGGCCCACAAGTAGAATTCGCCAATCATGAGCGGTACTAAAGAATGACCGAAGCTGAGAAAAATGTCGAAAGGACCATCTAAGTTGGCAGTTGTGCCTGGCATTTTGAAAGCTGTCAACAAGATCCAAAGACCATAGCCCACGCGGAAGAACCATACGCCACTGACCATCAAGAAGGCGCGGATCGCCCATTTGCGATGAGCCACAAAGTCTTTATTTACGGCGGTGCGCCAGGCCATAACACCGAACCACAAAATCAGGGTGGCATTCAGCGCATTGCCAGTGAAGCCAACACCACCACCGTGCGAACCGCGAGAAATATTCATATACAAGCCGGCGAAGGTGATGATAAAAGCCGTGAAGTAAAAGATTCGACCATTCCAGCGATGGAACTTTGGGAAGTATTTGCGAATGCTGGGGAAAAACTGCAGCGGTCCGCCAAAAGTGACGATGGCCGCTAAGCCAAGGTGTACTGCCAGCATGAGGTTGCCCATAGTGTCTCCTTCGATGACACCATGCGGGAGTTGTTCATTAACGCGTTCGTATTCTCCACTCATGGCAATTCCGCCATAGAATGCAACAATGTAGTAGACGAAGAGCCATTGACCAGCGACACCAATGTAGAATAGCAGTTGGGTGATTTGGTGAAAGCGGCGCGCGGTGATTTTTTCTGCTTCAATGAGGTGGTTGTTAGAGACCATTTCTTTAGGATTTTGGATACTACCGCAAGTATCGGCCCATCCTAGTGGGAGCGCAAAAGTGCTTTGCAAACTAGACTAAAGCCTCTGCAAAAGCGAGGAAATGATCTGCGAAATGAAAGTGCTTAACTATTCGATTTAGGATTGGCCAGAAATGAGTTGGAAGAAACGTTCCTTGTAGGTGGCAGAAATAGGAATACGTTGGTCGGTTATGAGAATGCGACCACGCTCAATAGCCTCGATATGGGCCAACGCTACCATGTACGACTTGTGCACCCGGCAGATACGATGCTCGGGGAGTAACTGCTCCAGTTCGCCAAAGTTTTGGAGTGTCATGAGGCGCTTCTCGGTAGTATGAATGCGGCGATAGTCACGCATGCCTTCAATGTAGAGGATATCTGCAACCATCACTTTTTCCAGGCGATTTTCCGTTTTGATGAAGACGAAATCGGGATCTGGCGTTGCGGTAGCTATTTCCAGTTTCGTACGCGCCTTATTGACGGCTTGTAGAAAACGCTCAAACGTGAAAGGTTTGAGGAGGTAGTCTGTGACATTGAGTTCATAACCCTCCAATGCGTACTGCTGATAGGCAGTAGTGAGGATTACCTCTCCCCGGAAAGAGGTACTGCGCAAGAGATCAAGGCCGGAGAGTTCGTCCATGTTGATATCCAGGAAAAGGAGGTCGGTAGCTTGAGTTTGTAGGTGATGCAAACCTTCCAGGGCATTGTCAAAGGTAGCGACCAGGTGTAGGCCCGGTGTACGTTCCACATACCCCCGAGTACGCTCCAGCGCTAAGGGTTCATCTTCTATGATGATACAATTAAACGGCTTCATCCAGCAGGTTGAGTTCTACACTAT
>CAJXOS010000189.1 GCA_913057725.1 uncultured Lewinella sp. | reverse complement strand
AATTGATGTCGTCAGGGATGGGCGGAATTTCTACCACAGCCAGTACTTGATTAGGTGTGCTGAGTTGGGAAATAAGCCGTAGTTCTTGCTCGTTAACTTCTATACTGGAGATATTGGCCGCCGAAAGATGTGTGCTGTGCTGTTGTAACCAAGATGCTGTTGCATAAACGGCCTCGACTAGGTAATAGCGCTGGGTTAGCAATTCCCGTACGATCTTATCGCCTTCGGCCATAAATTTGTTATACTTTTGCCGGAACTTCTTCCGGTGTAAAGCTTTTAACGTCTTGATAGCATTCTTAGAAAGTGGCATGCGCAAAATCGCAGTTTGGGCGGCAAAATACGTAATTCCCCTGATCCTAATGGGGAGCTTTCTAAGTAGTTGCAATAGCACCAAATTCTTGAAGCAAGACGAATACCTGCTCGACAAGAACGCTGTAGTCATCAAACAGAAGATGGAAGACCGCAGTGATCTGGCCTATGAGCTGTCTACCTTTTACCGCCAGCGGGTCAACAGTAACTTCTTTTTCTTGTTTCCACGAGAGTATTCCTACCTGAACAACTCTGCACCAGAAGATACGACTGGTTGGAACCGATTCAAACGAGAAACAATTGGTGAGCCGCCAACCATCTACAGCGATAGCCTTACCACTCTCACGGCCTACGACATGCAGGCTTACCTACAGTACAAGGGATGGCTACAAGCTCAGGTGATTCCACAACGTGATCCTCGCAAAAAGCGGATGCGCGTTAGTTACTATGCCCTACCTGGCCAACGTTACTACATAGACTCCGTTAATTATCATAGCCCTGACCCAAAGGTTGATGCTTTACTACAATCGAGTAAAGATGATGCTGTCTTCAAAAGCGGTATGCCGTTGGATCTCAGTCGCTATGCTTCCGAAAAGCAGCGGATCACCTCATTGATGCGTGACAAGGGCTATGCGGAGTTCTACCAGGCTCAAATAGGCGATCTGGAACTGGACACGTTTCAGACTGCTGGTCAGGCAAATCTGTACATCACAGTTTTCCCGCCCTATGGCGAAGAAGAACACCAGCAGTTTTTCATCGGTGACATCGATGTTTATCAGGACTATACAATCGATGGTAGTAACATCACTGGTGATACAGTCATTGCCGGAATTCGTTTCTTCCTCTCCGATCGAGGTTTCATAATTGACCCAACTACGTTCCGACGGGCCATTTCTCTAAGACCGGGAGAACTCTTCAGTCAGGAGGAGTACAACCGAACCAACGATCAATTGAGTGAATTGGGAATTTTTCGATTTGTCCGCATTAAACAGGAGCGGGACCCTGAATACGACGATATCATTCATCTAAGTATTCAACTTACACCGAACTACTTCTTCCAGGTTAACACTTCGCTTGAGCTCAACTATACCAATCGAAATAATGCGCTCAACAACAACCTCATTGGGGTCTCGCTAAACCCAGGGGCGGTGCATCGAAATTTCCTGGGCGGAGCAGAACTCTTTACGGCCAACCTCTCCGCCGGTGTGGAAATGGCACCTGAGAAAATTGGTACGGATGAATTTTGGAATACAGTAGACCTCCGAGCTGATTTCGATCTAACGCTTCCGCAGTTTGTGGATTATCTCGGCCTGTATCGTCTCCTTTTCTACAAGCTGTCAGGTGCAAACCGTAAGGGGCTCATTGGGAGTAATTTCTACCGCAATTTACGGGAACATGCCACCACGCATATCGGCGCAGGTTACGAGTATCTTTTGATCTTCAATTGGTACAGCTATAATCTTCTAAATGGTTCCTTCGGTTATGACATCCCGATTTCCAGGAACGAAAAACTATCTATCGACAACTTCGCCATTAACTACCTTAATCCAAGTACTGAGCCTGCATTTGAAGCGCAACTAAAGGAAAACGGTTTCTTGGAGCGAAGTTTTGGTCAACAAGTATTCTTCAGTTTACTGCTTAGAGAAATTGATTACATCCGGCGTACCAAAACGAGTCTGCGTGGTCGGACGGGCTATCTTAATGCCAACCTGGAAGTTGCTGGTCTAGAGCTTTATGGTCTAAACCGAGCCACAAATTGGATCCGTAATGAACAGGATACCTTCCGGCTAGGTCAAGGGATCGACTTTAGTCAATACATAAAGGGTGAGCTCGATTTACGCTATCAGAAGCAGACTGGCCCCGAACAGACTTTTGCAACGCGAATTAATATCGGTGCAGCAGCACCCTTTGGCTTTACCAGTGACGTGCCTTACGTGAAGCAATTCTTTGTGGGAGGCGCCAACAGCATGCGTGCATGGGCACCGCGGGGTTTAGGACCTGGTGGTTATCAAGATTCATTAGCTTTTGATGCCAGGAACAACTTCCGACTGTTCCAAACTGGCGATTTCAAACTGGAAATGAATCTAGAATACCGTTTCCCCATCTTCCTTCGCCTTAAAGGTGCATTGTTCTTAGATGTAGGAAACGTGTGGACTTTCTCTGAGGACACAGAACGTCTTGGTTCTCAGTTGTCCTTCAAGACGCAGAACATCGGCCCCGCTGATGATCCTTTCTTCATTTATCCATTTTACAAGCAGCTTGGTATCGCGGGGGGGATGGGTTTCCGATTGGACTTATCCTACTTTATCTTCCGTTTCGATGTCGGATTGAAGCTTCGCAACAACTTCCCAAGTTTCCGAAATACCAGGGCGCCTGAGTCGGCGTGGTGGAATGATTTTCAGAACATTGACACCAATGACTTCGGGTTTAACTTTGGGCTTGGCTTTCCGTTCTAGCAGGTGAAGAGATGGGGCGACGCGATGAATCGCGCCGTTTTTGGTTGGTAGTCTTGTATTACCTATTTGAACATGGTTTTGCGGCCGTACTTGCTGCAGATTGGGCAGGTGTAGGGATCATGCCCGCGTGCGGGACAATACTCTCTGCCGAAGAATATGATCTGCAAATGCAACTTATTCCATGATTCTTCTGGGAACAAGCGCTTCAGATCCCGTTCCGTCTTTTCAACATTCTTACTGGTACTGAGCGTCCATCGATAGGCAAGGCGGTGGATGTGGGTATCCACCGGAAACGCCGGCACACCAAATGCCTGCGACATCACCACTGAAGCAGTTTTATGACCTACTCCTGGTAGTTCCTCCAAGAGATCCATATTCTGCGGAACTTCGCCTTTATATTTCTCTACCAAGATTTGCGAAAGCGTGGAGATCGCTTTGGATTTGCGAGGTGATAAACCACATGGCCTGATAATAGCTTTGATATCATCGACATCAGCTTGAGCCATATCGTACGGATTATCCGCAAGAGCGAATAAATCGGGAGTTACTTTATTTACACGTTCGTCTGTGCACTGTGCCGACAAAAGCACCGCTACCAACAGGGTATACGGATCTTGATGATCCAAGGGAATTGGTGTCTCTGGATACAACTCTTCCAGCATCACCGCAATGGCATCTGCTTTCGCTTGTCGGCTCAATCGCATATGGCTTATTCGTTGTAGTTAAAAGTGCCGTGTGGCGTTCTGATTTCTACTTCCGGAGCATCGGATGCCTCTACCCTACCAACAACCTGTGCGGCTATGCCGAATTGCTCACCCAAAGCGATCGCCTCAGCAGCTTTATCTTCCGGCAGATATACCTCCAAACGATGTCCCATATTGAAGACCTGATACATCTCTTTCCACCCGGTGCCGGATACCGACTGAATTAAGTTGAATAGTGGCGGAATCGGCAAGAAGTTATCCTTGATCACCTTAACGTTATCGATGAACTTAACCACCTTAGTTTGACCTCCACCTGTACAGTGAATCATCCCGTGCATATCAGCCTTGAGATGGGTAAAGAGTTGCTTAATCAAAGGCAGATAAGTACGTGTTGGCGAAAGTACTAGCTTACCGATTGGAATAGCCTCACCGTCCACATCAATGGTTTCCGTTAACTTCTTGCCACCAATGTACACTACGTCTTCTGGCAAGGATGGATCAAATGACTCTGGATATTGACCCGCATAGCCATGATCAAAAACGTCGTGGCGAGCTGAAGTCAGACCATTACTGCCCATTCCTCCATTGTAGCTGGTTTCATAAGTAGCTTGACCATAAGAAGCATAGCCAACGATAACATCACCAGGCTGAATATGATTTACCAATAGATCATCTCGGCGCATCCTTCCGAAAGCAGTGTAACCTACATCAACCGTACGAACGATATCACCGACATCAGCCGTTTCACCTCCAGCAAGATGGAGCTTCACGCCCAGTTCTTCCATTTCTTGAGCAAAACGCTGGGTGTACTGGATAATCGTTTTGATCACATCTCCGGATACCAACCCTTTATTCCTGCCAATAGTAGATGAAATGATGATATCATCAACACAGCCTACACAGGCCATATCATCCAGGTTCATGACCAAGGCATCCTGAGCGATGCCTTCCCAGACTGATAGATCGCCGGTCTCCTTCCAATACATATAAGCTAGGCTTGGTTTAGTTCCTGCTGTATCGGCATGCATCAGGTTGCAATACTCGGGGTCACCCGCCGAGAAATCCGGAAGAATTTTGCAAAATGCTTTCGGGTATAAGCCCTTATCTAAACCTTTAATAGCTGCGTGTACTTCCGACTTTGTAGCGGAGACACCACGACGCTCGTATTTTGAAGAATCCGACATAGATCACAATTTCCCGCAAAGGTAATTAATCTCCGGAAGCGCAGTTTTTCCTGATTAAACATTTTCACTTCGTCTCAAATACTTCACTTAAATCACCGAAAGGTCGCTTTAGCGGTCGAAAGGGAAGGTCTACACAGTGGTGCTTTCTCACAGTAGCTTGTACCAGTATTTTTATCGCATCCTAGTGTTGTTTTTAATCCGGAGAGACTCTGCTTTTGCATCAAGCAGGGTCTTTTTTTATCATCTTCATAGCTATTATAGTACCTGATCATAGAAAAGAGGTCAGATAGCATCAATTTCCCTTCCTAATCTATCATTAGCGTAATACAATAAATTGGATCGATATTTTCCTGAAATCCAGTGAAATGGCCTGAAAACACTCCAATTCCCACGTATTTTAACAAAAAAAACGACCTAGCAATACCTAAGGCTGTTATATTTGTCATCTGTTCAAAGATGGTTCTGCCCCATTAGTGGTGCAACCCCAGTATTGATTGAGCTTTGAGAAAACCTACTTTCTAACGTCAGAACATTGATTCGTGGATTTAATTGAGTTGTCGACCCGACTGCGCGAACGCGCAACACGTGCAAAAAGAATCACTGCTATATATTGGCACCGCAATCGCCGCCTGTTCTCTTGGATGGGTATCGCTGTAGTTGCCTTGGCTACGCTAGGAGGTTTCTATTCTCAGCAGGAGGAAGAAATTCAGCCTGGTATTGCATTATCTTCTTTTCCAGTTACGATTCCTACTATGGGCTGGGGTTTTGCGCTAGACACCCTTCAGGTACGCGAAAGCCTTATTGCTAACGGAGAATCTCTTTCTGACTTGTTGAGTGCACATCAGCTTGATGGCGATCGTGCCTATCAGCTCATCACCAATGCCGGTGAAGTATTTGACCTTCGCACCATGCGGGCTGGTAAGCCAATTGTTGCCCTTTCAAAAGACTCCACGCAAGCTATTGACTACCTCGTTTATGAGCCTTCTGCTTACGAGTATATTGTGTTCGAGCTAAAGGATGATCTTAGCGTATGGAAAACAGAGCGCGAAGTATCCACTCAAACACAAGTTGCTGCAGGCATTATTGAGGGTTCGCTTTGGAATGCAATGATCGATCGTGGGTATAGTTTTGAGCTGACTTCTAAGATGGAAGATGCGCTACAATGGTCTATCGACTTCCATCACCTCCAAAAAGACGAAGAGTTCCGTCTCGTTTACGAGCAAGATTATATTGAAGGAGAACCAGTTGCAGTTGGACAAGTAATCGCAGCTGAATATCGTACCGCTGACACCGTATTCCACAGCATATTCTTTGACAATGGTGCTACTGAAGAAACGGGTTACTACGATCTCACCGGTAAACCGATGAATGCAGGATTCTTGAGAGCTCCAGTTAAGTATGCTCGCATCTCCTCTTACTATAATCTTAATCGCCTCCACCCTGTACTAAAGTGCCGCCGTCCACACTTCGGAACGGACTATGCGGCTCCTTACGGTACACCTATCATAGCTGTTGGTAATGGTGTAGTTACAAGAGCAGGTTATACCAAAGGCAATGGTAACTTCGTGAAGATTCGTCACAATGAGACGCACGAAACGCAGTACCTCCACATGCAGAAATTTGCTGCGGGGATCAAGGTAGGTACGCAAGTTCACCAGGGACAAGTTATTGGCTATGTGGGCTCCACTGGTTTAGCCACTGGACCACACGTTTGTTTTCGCTTCTGGCAAAATGGTAAGCAGGTGAATCACCTGAAGCTCCGTTTCCCTCCCGCAAAGCCGCTGGCAGATACGTTAATGCCAAAGTTTGAGGCTATCCGTGATGCACTACTACCTCAGTTAAAGGCGGCACAGCCGGTAAAGATTGATCGGGAAGAAGTGGTTGAAACTCCAGAAGGAGAGGCGGCTGATCTTGATCCAGCAGAAGAGGTGGAGACCAACAATACGTAGGCATTTCACCTACTTAAAAGGCTTGTTTTAATCGGTTCCAAACCCAAATTTGGTCATTACTGAATTGTTCCTTTAGCAAAGGAGAAATCTTATCATCTGGCTGCAGTTTCGACCAGCCATTAGCTTTCAGCAAGGTAGTATACCTATCGCTTTTCACAGCCGAGTACACGGTTTCTGTTTCGCTCCGATGACATGCTTCATGGAGCAGCACGCTAGCTCCATTATGTCCTAGTTCTGCATCCATCCAAAAGCGGCAAAATACAAGGTCCTTCCAAAAGGCCAGATCAGCCACGGCACTTATCTTCTGTTCCTGCAACTCCATCAAGCCTAAACGCTTTTTTTCCTCACGGCGATGGATAATGGTGGACAAGTCCTCCACTGCGAAGGTACATAGCGTCAATTGCTCTTCTTTAACCAAGTGAACGTAGGAAAGTGCTACTCTTAGGTCTCCCTTAGGCACCAGCTTCCAAAAACCATCCCTTCGGTTCCACGTTAGTTGCCGCTTGGCATATCGCCGGCTATTCTGTTGGATCAACTCGACAGTTCGTTCTATAGACTGCTCACCAGCAAAGAAGGGCCACCATTCCTGATAACCGACCGTCTGCATGGCTGCCATTTCACCAAACTGTTCAAGTGACCGTGCTTCATCCTCTAGCCCCTCGCTGAGCATAATTTGCACCCGCCGATTAATTCGATCATAGAGTTCCTGCCGCGGCCAGTCTGGCTGTAAGTAAACAGGAATAAATGATCGAGGCTGTTTCCCGGCTTGTCGGAAAGAAGAATAGGGTTTTCCTGTTTCATAACAGACCTCCAAAGCTCTCCGTAAGCGTGCGGGGTTCTGTTGGTCTACCTCTTTGAAATAATCCGGGTCAACAGTCTTTAATTCTTGTTGTAGCGCTGGAAGTCCACCGGTGGCAAAGAGGTTATCTACTTTCATTCGAACAGCGGCACTGATAGCCGGGAACTCATCCAATCCTTCCGTTAGTGCTCTGACGAACAAACCAGAACCTCCTATTAATACAACGTGATCATGTTCTTGAAAGAGCCTTTCTAGCAAACTCTGCCCTTCTCTTGCAAAGGCTCCAGCACTCAGGGGCTCATTAACGGAACGGTCCGCCACAAAATAATGGGGTACGCTTGACAATTCCTCAGAAGTTGGTCGTGCATTACCAATCTGCATTTCCTGGTAGAACTGCCGGCTATCGGCAGAAAGGATGACCGTAGAAAAGTGCTGCGCTAACTGGATAGCAAGCGTAGTCTTACCAGAAGCGGTTGGTCCACCTACCACCAATAGATATTTGTTGCTGTCGTGTGTCACTAATTGGCTTCTTCCTTTATTCTATTTACCAGTTTTTGTAACGCTTGCGCTACATCCACCCATGCACTATTGCGGCTTGGCCACGCACTTACAAAGCGACCGTCTTGAGGTAGGCCTTTGATGTCTTCGCGAAAGGGTGTGCCTTGAACGTGTACTTCCTCTATCCGAATTGGGATCAACTTGCTCTCTGACAAGGCTTGTTCTGCTAACTCAAAAACAGTTGGCGTGAGGGCATTCGGGCTCACCAAGGCAAGAACAATTCGAGCTTGAGCAACTAATTTCCCTTGATAAGTCAAGGGGTCTTTAACTGTTGCTGGAACCACTTGTTGGGCATCAACAAATTGGATAGCCTCTTCTCGCATCATCACGAACAGATGCTTACTAAGCTCTGTCCAAATAGGTTCGTCTTCAGGAGCATACAAAACAAGAACCTGAGGCTTTCCGTCAAAGTCTGGGGGATCTAGCACATCGTTCCCTACTGACAAGTCTTCTGATTCTTCTCCCTCACGCTCAAGGGCAGTTTTAGTCTCCCGTAAGAACAGCAGCAGGCTTTTGGTGACTTGAGCACGCTCTACCTTGTAGTCGTCTTCTGATATGAGGTTGGCCAAGACATCTCGTTCGGCCGCATTCCAGCGAGACAAGAGCTGAAGAAGGACTTGTTCTGGATCAGGCAGGCCTATTTCAGCACGGGCCAAGCTAAGGGCCTTCCCTACTTCGCCTTGCGCTACTTTATCCTCTACTTGGTTTATGAATTGAAGCAACTGCTCCAAGGACTCTGCCATTACATGGTATTTGAGATCATCATTTGACGAAATAGTTTGACGGAAATAAATGTGCTCTTCTTCTTAATCCTTGGTCAGAAAACACATTTCTTATTTCTCCGTCTCAAAGAAAAGAAAAAAACGATTTTCTTTGTGCAAAGAAAACCACTACTTCTTTATGCTATACGCTGCTGTACGGCCGATTGCAACGCTAGGTCTGAAACTCTACTTCCGACGAATTGATCTAGCCAACACGGATCGGATTCCGAAGAACGCAGCGGTCATCCTAGCCGCAAACCACCCTACTACCTTTATCGAGCCTTGTGTTCTGGCTTGCTTTCTGGAAGAGCCCCTGCACTTTCTCGCTCGGGGAGACTTCTTCAAAAACTCAATTGCTGCTCGACTCCTGCGTGGGGTTCACATCATTCCGGTTTTCCGGATGCGTGATGCTGGCTACAGCGGGATCAAGAACAATTACGAATCTTTCAATCGTTCATTTCAGGTCCTTGCCAGGAAGAAACACCTAATGATTCTTGCTGAGGGGCGCTGTATTCACGAGAAACGCCTCCGTCCAATTCGGAAGGGTACAGCCAGAATTGCTTTGGGAGCAATCGACAGCACAAAGCTAGATGAAGTCTATATTGTCCCTATTGGAATAAACTTCACCTACGCTGATCGCCTTCGCTCCGATGTAATGATCAACTGTGGGGAACCGATTAAGGCCAGCGATTATTTGGCGAATTACAAGGAGAGTCCGACACCTGCCATCAATGCATTGACCGAAGAGCTGCGTTCGCGCCTGAGCGGAGAAGTCGTTATTGTAGAACGCATTGAAGATGAACCACTGGCTGAGAATTTACTCCGCCTTTACCGTACGGAATCAGGCTACCCTCCTACCCCAGGCATTGGAAAAGCGGAGGAACAACTTCGTGGCGAAAAAGCCGTGGCCAACGCAGTGAATAATCTATCTGCTGACAAAAAGGAAAGTCTAGCAGCGAAAACGCATGACTACTTCAGCCGTTTGGAACGCATGCGCATTGATGATGCTGCGCTTATGGGCAAATACAAAAAGAGTCAACGAAAGACGCGTTCAGTCTTGCTAGGTGCGATACCTGCACTTATTCTTCTACTATGGCACCTTCCTCCAATGTTGTTTACGCAATGGTTTGCCGGTGTTAAGATTAAGACACTTGAGTTTGCCGGCCCCGTTCGCTGGGCAGGGCTGCTGGTCAGCTATCTGTTGTATGGTCTGCTGTGGATTCTTGCCGCATTGATATTCTGGTCGTGGATTCCACTAGCAATTCTGGCCGTAAATCTTGGTCTTACCCGTTGGCTACTCCGCTATGGCGAGAAGGCGCGCGAATGGGCACTTGCTTGGCGAACACGCCGCCAGGCTGAACACGAACTAAAGTACGTTCGGGATCTACGAAAGACAATCATAGAAGAGATCAAAGAATTCTGGTCTTAGAAGTAGTCTTATGTCCAAGTCTAGGCTTCAGCGACTGCGCTTCGATTAGACATATCCACGAGTTTGGTGATATTGTCTAAAGCCAGTGATAACCCTTTCTTGAAAAAGCGCTTGGCTACCAGATTTAGAACCAACTTCTTCAAAACGGATTGTGCCTTCCAGAATGTTTCGATTTCTAGACGACAACGGTCAGGCCCAAGCGGGGTAATAATGAAGAATTGATATAGTTCGTCTACTGGCCCGGGGTCCTTCGTCATTTCGCCGTATACCAATTGTTTTGGCTCAACAGCCTTAGTGATCGTCACAAAATCCAGATGCTGGCCATTTACTACGCAGACATGCTTTGAGCCTAGTTTAGTGACCTCATTTTCATCGAATTCGAAGCCGTCAGCTTCCGTATTCCATAAATGCCGATACTGGAAATTAGAAATGTATTCAAATAGGCCTTCCGCCGAAATTGGGAATTCTCTGCAATCAAGTAACTGAGGTGGTCCTGGTAAATCTACCACATAACTCCCCGGAAGTGGATCAATTTCAATCAGAGCTGGATCCAAGTCGGCGTAGAGGTAGTGGACATCGCGATTATCATAGTGGTTCTTACCGGCAACGAAGTTAAACTGCTCGTTGTGTGGACCTGCAGCCAATCCTAGGTCTTCGCTCAGGCTATCGCTTAACAGGATATAGTTATCGCTGGGCACAGAGTTTTTCATTAAACGGTGCGCCTCAATCACCTGGGTACCGAAAGGCTTACGATTACCATGCACGGTGATGAATTGAATCGGACCACTATGAGCGATAATCTTCAACTCTAACTGCGGAGCAGTAGCGCAAGCATTACAGGGACAGATACGGTGCTTCTTCAGTAAATTTAGGTGCGTGTAAAATGCCTTATACATTGCTTGTACTTGCTCCATAAAAGCCTCAAAGGTGGGTACAGATTCTTCCTTGTAAAAGAAGAGAGCATCACCTTCAATTTCTGCAAGCGTTAAATCAAGGGTATTAGCATCAATGAGGATCTCCAATAGCTCAGCAATGACATGCTGGCTGTGCTCCACTTCCGTGCTTTGCACGAACTCAGTAAAGCCTGAGATATCAGGCAAAAATAGTAGTGATTTCTTCATAGTAAGACCAGGTGGTGCTTAGCTGGTTGGCTCCTCATATTAACACCTTAGTACTCACTCTAGTTGAATACCTTTCCTCCGGCATAAACGCAAAAAGAAAAGCCATCTCACACCACAATGAGGGAGTTGGTATGAGATGGCTAGTTTATTACTTACGGGTCACCTTCATGAGCCCTCCATTTGACATGATATCTGAACGGCGCTGGAAAGCACGATCAGCTGCACGAGGGTGTTCCTCCTGATAAGCATCCCAGCTATCATAGCCTTTTTCCAAAGCAATTACTTCCTTCAAGACCGACCAAAACTGGCGTGGTTCCTGGTAGGTTCTGCTTTCACCTACTCTGAATGATTCCGCTTCTGTACGTCCGGCGCTCACTTCACCTGCACTTAAGGCCTCTGGCTTCTTGATTGTTGGCAAAGCATACTTTGCACGCACTTCTGAACGATCCGCATATTCGTTGTAAGCTTCAGCAAGATTGCGGTTCCGGTCGGCGCGGTCCAGTGCTAATTCTGACACTTCAGCAGCGCGCTCCGGCTGTTCAATCTTACGTTCTACGTGGCGGCTGTACATCAGCTTGTCATAAGCACCAAGCTGGTAATCACGGAACACCTGTTCGATCTGTGCACCATCAAACCCTGCAAGGCTTAATCCTTCGAACCATTCTCCGCTATTCGCGATATACTTCATGTGTGCTTTTGCTCGACTTGAAGCATGCTCACGCACATTCACCAAATAGGAAGCAATTTCGGCGGCATTGGTGCGTGAATCGGCTTGCCCTTGCTGCAAGAAGTAGATGCCAGTAGCTAGAATAACACCCGGTGCTACCGTTTCTTTTTCTGCTTCGAGATAAGATTGTGCGGCATTCATCTGCACCCACTCCTCAATCTCAGAGTGAGTCACCGCTCTTCGTGTAGCTGTTCTGCTTGGATTAACACTTGTCGACTCATAGGCTGCAGGACGAACAGCGTCTCCCTCACTCAAAGAGCGAGATCGAAAGACCATTTCTGAAGGTCCTTCTGCGGCGTCTCCTAAACTTACCACCGTTTCGGATTCCCCGCCAGGAAGTAAGCTCGCTTTAGAGATTGTAGCATTTTCGGTACCCTCCAACAGGCCGTCATTGTCATTACTAGCTACAAATCCGACGAAAAGAATAATGGCCGCTAAGGCCCCAATGGATTTAAACAACTGTACAAATAGATTCATGGTTTGTTGTGTTTTAAGGTATGTAGAAATTGTTATTAAGAATCAGTTATTGTGGCTCTAGCGGCTTGCACGAGGGCAATATCAATGCGCCAGAGTTCATATGTTTCAATTAA
>CAJXOS010000188.1 GCA_913057725.1 uncultured Lewinella sp. | reverse complement strand
TTTCGCCCTCGGGTAGTACGCTATCGCCGCCCCTATCGCGTCACCACTACCCGCCGGGTTGTTCGGGCGCATAATGTCTATAAGCCTCGGCGCCGTACCTCTAATGTTGTTGTTTCGCGTCGTACCGTTCGTACGAATAGAGGTGTAAAATCCACTACTCGGGTTCGTACTAATCGTGCCGGCAGAACCCAAACAGCACGCCGAACTACAGTGCGTAGAAGTAGACGCGGCGGATAGTTCAATACAAGCAATCCCAAGTAACCACTCGTATATACAAAAGAGCCCCTTGCCAATGGCGAGGGGCTCTTTCCGTAGAATCAATCTGTCGTTAAAACTCTTTCCAAGTCCACAAATAGGGCTCGATATCGTATTCCTGAGTCGTGAGTTCGTAGATCATATAGGTTTGCCTGGTGGTCGTGAGAACGTAATGCGTATTGTAGAGTGCTCGCCCCGATTCCTGGTCTCGAATGAGATACTTAATTTTTAAGTAGGCACGCTGTTTCATCTGTTGTAGCTGCGAGCTGATCTTTTCCACTTCAAACTCAGGCCGGCGATCGGCTATTGACTGATACTGTTCCCTCAGCGAACTTGCCAATATAGAACCATTGGTTTTATTCAATGGGGTCATTTGCATATCCATAATGATGAGCTGATGAAATGGACCCTCTGTACTCACAAATAAATCGATAGATTCATCTTCAAACTCCAAGGCGTGAAGCGTATTTTGAGTCATCAACAGCAAAAGCGAGTCTTCTTGTAGATGAGGAATGTCTTCACCAATTCTATAGCGACTACTCGCCTTCAAATTAGCTGGCAGTAATACACTCGTGCGTCCTCCTTCCAGCAGATGTTCATTGCCAATTAAACTAAACTGCCCATCCTGAGATGAACCACCCAAGCCACAACTGGCACCAAAAATAAGGAGCACTATCAAATACAGTGCGTTCTGCAAACGAATCATGAGCGCGGTTTTTAATCAGAGATAAAAAGTAAACGATAAAACGAATAGGTTTCCTATGCTACTATCTTATGGCTTCCGCCGAATGGCCCGCTTAAATCGCCGTGGTTCGCGGAGCAATTCGAAGAAAGGTTCCAGGTATTCTTTACATTCTGCTCTGGCTTCTTCATCCAAATAATCCGCCGCATCAATGGTCGCGTAGATGGCCGCTTCTTTTTCCAGAAAATAGGCCATCGCGTCGTTAATTTCCTCATCGGTAGTCTTGTAAGAGAAGAAGTAACGCTGGTGCACACTTTTAATCGGCAGTATATCCGCTGGCACTGCATAAGGATTGCCTACGAAGCCCGAATAATCGAAATCGTAGGGAATGAACTCCGTCCGCATATTATCGGGGTACTTGACCAGCTGAAGGTTGTGCTTATTGTGAATGGACCAATCACAATTGGCGATCATGTACTGAAAAAACATAGCCCGAACAAAACGCTGGCGATCCACCGCTGAAGCTGAAGCCCGACCTTCTTTCAGCACCATCGCGCCCGTACGATGGGCATAATCCTGATCGGTCTCAATGAGAAAACCCGTAAACTCGTATTGCCGCTTAGGCTCAATAATCTCCACATCGATGAGCTTGGTTTGTATACCATGATCGCTGATTTGGTGGTATAACTCATAGGTCAAAAATTCCTTGTATAGATTCCGCTGACTGAAGGTCCGACGCTGGCAAGGAATCACCAACTTGAGTTTATCGTGGCGGATATACGAAATAGAGTCTAATTCCGATTTCCGCAAATCAATCATTAAAGGTGGAATATGGCACACCTGCTTTCGCATATTACCACGGGCGCGAACGCGACCAGTTAAGATGTGGTCAATATCGTCTGCGGTGAGCGTAACCGTGGCTTCCTGGTATTCCTCGTCCATCTTGGTCCGAATCACGCGGGGAAAGTTGGTTCTTAGGGTCAGCTTAGGGCGTGTTGTACTGGCCATTAGTCCTTCCTGGATACTCGTGGTTGGAACCTTCCGGTAGCCAGCTACAGGAAACTGCTCCCCTTCTTCGTCAATCAGGTAAACATCATCTCTCTCAATCAAGAGAATCTGGCCACTCAGGCCAAGCTTGATGCTGCAGTCTACGACGATCATTTGCCCCTTGTAACGAGCCTGGATATTTTCCTGACTGGTATGCCCGACTATCATCATTTGCTGCCCGTACTGCTTCAGCTGGCGTTTGAATTTTCCGCGCTTCAGCGGTTTGTCCCCAAAATAGCCGCGGTACCAAAGTGGGCCGTTTCCATTGTATAATAGTGCCAGAGTAGGATTAGCATCAATGGAATCCTCCGATTGGCGTACAATCCCCTCTCGAAAAGCTGTATTAATTTCGTCGAGAGATAACTTAAGCGCCAAGACCTCGGGCGATATACCCGCATGCAAAAACAGACGCTCATTGACGGACACGACGACCTTGTGTTGAGCAATCCAATCGCCCAACACGCTTCCGGAGGCAAACAGTAGGTTATAGGGTGTTTGCAATACACCGGAGGTGAAAGTATACTTTCGATTAAGGTAACGGAGATCTCCGTTCAAAACCATCAACTCATGGTTCCCCAGCAACAGATGTAAGCGGCCTCCTGCAGCCAGAGCTTGTTGTTCCAGCTTGAAGAGCAACCATAGAATTGGTAATACTTGATCTCCGCGGTCCATGTTATCACCAATCACAACGAGATGCCCCTTACCCAACGCCCAGTTATCAAGAGAATCGATGACACCGCCAGCTAGCAGCAACTCCTGCATCAGGTGATACTGACCATGCACATCACTGATCACTACGATGCGTTCGGCACCAGTATAGGTACTGCTTGGGGCCGTAGGAAAATCCAGCGACTGCAAATCAACCACCGGCAAGCTATCTCGCTCAAAAACGGTAGCATCGGCCTGAGCGATGAGTGTATCATGCGGATAACCACGTTCCACCCATTTGATGCGGAGGCTATCTCCCTCATGAAAGATATAAGGACCATCAAAGTGCGCCGGACGATCCTGGGCGCTAAGGGAAAAACTAGTGAGTAGAAAAACAAAAGAAAGGAAGTAGGCAAGACCAGTAGCCTTGCGGGGACAAAGGGTTGGGTGAGCAAGCATGAGTAAAGGAGGTGTAGTTCAAGTGGGAAGATACGAAGATTGTAGGGATGACAAATCAAGCCACTCACCAGCTACAGGCATCAACTTACCCGTCCTAATCCTTCTTTCGAATAGCAGATTTTGGGCGAAAGGCCTTTATCACTTCTTCGTTGACTTCCAAATACGGCCCTTCAATCAAATCGATACAATACGGAATAGCGGGGAAGACAGCGTCCAGGCATTCACGAATCGCCTTAGGCTTACCCGGCAGGTTTACGATTAGAGTATTGTTACGGATCCCTGCCGTCTGCCTCGACAGAATCGCTGTAGGCACATACTGCAAACTTACGCGGCGCATCTGCTCACCAAAGCCTGGCATCATTTTCTGACAAACCTGCTCCGTTGCCTCTGGTGTCACATCGCGCACTGCAGGGCCGGTTCCTCCTGTGGTAACGATCAAGCAGCAGCCTGCCTCATCTGCCATCTCAATCATCTTTGCCGCAATTTGATCTTGCTCGTCCGGAATAACGGCATAGGCGTATTCCCATTCACTGATCAAGTATTCCTCCATCGTAGCAACTACCGCTTTCCCGGGGATGTCCTCATAAATGCCTTTCGAGGCGCGATCTGACACATTAATGATTCCAATCTTTGCTTTAGTCATCTGGCTACTTCTTTTAAAGAGGGAGGGAATGTTACAGGAGCCCTCAATATAGGTTCCTAAGATCTAATACGGTAAATGAACACCTGATATATACACTCGGCTTAAATAATAATCTTCTTGAAACTAAATGAATCGTTGATGACTGTTCATTTTCAATAAAATGCTCCTGTTTCTTGATTTCTCTTGATATCGGAATGCGACTTCACAATGCCGTGCATGGTAACAAAAACACCCTTGTCTAACAGATTGGCGGCAGCAATAGCACAGCCAATATTAATGGGAGCCTCGGAATTAGTAAACCGTTCTGGCCGCATTGCCCCGGTGAGAATAACAAGCTTGTGTTCGACATGCTGACTCAGGAAGCTAGCGGTTTCAATTAAGGTATCCGTACCGTGCGTGATGATGAATTTGTTCTCTTCACTGTTCTGAATCAATGCTGCCAGCGACTTTCTATCCTCATCAGTAATTTCTAGACTGTCTTTTTGAAAGGCGGTTACTACCCGATAACCGAAGGAAGGGTTCAGCTTCTCTAGTATTCGATTTGTAGCAGGTTCTCCAAACTCAAAAGCCCAGCCTTTGGTGGTGTGGGGGTAATCTTTATCAATGGTGCCGCCTGTTTGTACAAAAACGATCTTCATAGTTATTAGAGGCTGTTTAAATTTAACACTTCGATTTTGTTATGCACCTTTTCTGTCTACTCTTCGTCACCAAAATCCTCATTTAGCACTACTAAACTCCGGTTTTGATTCCTTGATTAGCCCCAAAATGCACTATAACAAATTTCAAAAGCCAAATTTAAACAACCTCTTAGAGTTTAAATTTTTTGGTATTACCCCAAAGAGCAAGGATAGTAAAAGTTCAACTTTTTTCAGCCTGCAGGAACTTTCTGAACCCAGAAACCGTACTGTTAGCGCACGGTGGAGTAATCGGTAACTCACTGGGCTCATAACCCAGGGCTGCGGGATCGAAGCCCGTCTGTGCGTCCGGTCTATGGGGCTGCAAGGGTGGCCACCTCTCTGTCTAAGAGGAAACCAGCTCGGTTCGATTCCGGGATAGACCGCATTGGATGGTACTAGGTACTTAGTATAAGGTACACAGTACCTGGTAGAGTGAACTTTGAGAGGCACGTCATTAGAAATCAGTACGATGAAGCCGAAATTTACGTAAAATTGAAGAACATGTATTTGTATTCAACAAGCACGATTAACACCATTAATACAGGAGGCCTAGGCACCTAATGGGAACGTCGTGTATATGATATATAAAAGCGGTTCCCATTTATTTGGGGCCGCTTTTTTGGTTTGACTGAATTCAGAATTCCAAGCGGGTAAAGCATTTAAGGATGATGACCACCCTTCCAAGGTGGAGAATAGAGTTCGATTCTCTATACCCGCTCAACCACGGCTCTTTAGCATAACGGCAATGCGGCTGAATGTTAATCAGCGAGATTTGGGTTCGAATCCCACGGGGGCCGCTATACTCCGGTGAAGCATTAGTAGTGATGCACTAGACTTGTAATCTTGAGAACAGGGGGCAGCACCTTGCACCGGAGTCATATTGGAGTGTAGCTTAACTGGTAGAGCACCATCCTGATACGATGGGAGATTCAGATTCGACTTCTGACATTCCAACTTTTTACGAAAAAACTAGTGCTCGGTCAAGTTTAAATTTGGAAGTAGAGCTTGATCATTCCATGCTACGTTTGGCAGGTGGTGTTCGCGCTCACGGTTAAAGTTCACTGACGTTCACGGTAGATGCTCGCAAGGCACTGACGAACTGCGTTGTCGGTACAGGCTCGCGTTTACGTGGCTTTCGTCGACGTAGGCGACACTACCGTGACCGCAGGGAGTTTCCACTGCGAACGCTCCCGATAGCTATCGGGGGAGCACCACCTATCATGCGTAAAATACAGCACTACAGAACTATCAACTTCAGCTTTAACCAAGTCCTAAAAATTCCGCAACATCTTCAGCGAAAAGAACGGCATCAACTGACGGAAGAAGAACCACGGCCAGAACGGCACATAAGAATTCGCCTTCTCTTTATTGATAGCCTCCACCAAAAGTTTAGCGCCTTTATCCAGCGAAATCATGAACGGTGGTGGTTTGGAGATAGCGTCCGTCATCTCGGATTGAATATAACCAGGGAAGATGGTAGATACGGTGATCGGCTTATTCAGCATATCTATTCTGGCGCCCTCGGCCATCGACTTCAGTCCAGCTTTGGTAGCTGCGTAAACGTTCATCGATCTTGGGAGCCCTCTAAAGGAAGACATAGATGAGATGGCTACCAGGTGCCCGTGGTTTTGCGCCCGAAAAATTTCCATCGCCGCCTCCATTTGACTGAGTGCTCCACAAAAATTCGTCATGGCGGTCTGCATATTAGCCACCGCATGGCCTTTTCCCAAGGAACCTCCTCGTCCCAGTCCTGCATTTACAATGACTCGATCAACTGGTTCGCCTACCTCCTCAAAATCAGCCTTGAAAGCATGAAAAACCTCAAACACATCCTCGGTCTGCGTAACGTCCAACGGCCGCAAGAAGATGCGAATATCAGGATTGATCTGGAGCAGCTCCTCTTTGAGCGCCACCAATTTTTCTGTTCTTCTGGCGCACAAGGCGAGGTTACAGCCTGCTTTGGCAAATTCCTTGGCCATTCCCTTTCCTAAGCCGGAGCTGGCACCGGTGATGATGATGTTTTTCCGTTTCATTTTGATCTATTACAAGTTAGTGGCAATATGACATGCCTCCTTTTGGTCCTTCATAATAGTGAGGAAATAGGAATTCCTGATAATAAGTTGTGAAAATAGTGGCCAGACTTTGGCTAAGGCGGTTAAAGTACCACCAAACCGCCTTATCTGACCAGCAAATCGAAGTGCCTACTGGTCGGATAAATATTTATTTTTGCGGCTATGCGTATAGAAAAGACCTTAACGTTTCTTCAAGACGACGAGCTATTCTCTCAATTGAAAAAGGCGGATATCGAATCGCTGCTATCGGTAGTTGAATATCGCAGCTATGCTCCTGGCGATGTCGTTTTTGATACCAATAGCCAGCCTCGCTATCTATTTCTGGTGGAGGAAGGGCAATTCAACTTGCGGCTACCAGACAACACCTTGAAGGATATCGTGGTAGGTGATATTTTTGGTGAGATCGGATTCATCAACCAAGACTTCCGTTCAGGCGCGGTTTGGGCTACAGAGCACTCAGTGGTGAGTTGTATCAGCCGCTCTAAGTTATTGGACAAGCAATTCATTCGACCAGAAGTTGCCTTGCTGATCGTGCAAGAATTAGCTAAACGAATCACTACCTATCTTCGTTCTAAGGAACAAATTAGTACGGAAGAGATCATTCGTCTGGGTGAATCGGACAGTGTAGAGTTTAAATCCACACTGCGTTGGAATCTGCACACCAACTCAAAGGACAAGAGAATGGAACACGCTGTGCTCAAGACTATGGCTGCCTTTCTGAATTCGCAAGGAGGGATTCTGCTCGTTGGAGTTGCCGATGATGGTGAAGTACTGGGATTAGAGAAAGATCAATTCGCCAATCATGATAAGCTGCTCCTGCACCTCAACAAACTCATCACAGATCGGATGGGCACATTACTAACGCAACACATCCTTGCTTCCGTAGAAAAGGTAAACGGTACCGATCTTTTGCGCATCGATTGTCAGCCATCCACTCAACCAGCCTATTTACGAGATGGGCAAGTAGAGTATTTCTACATCCGTACTGGACCTTCCACTACTGCACTAGCGCTTTCTAAGGTGTATCCTTATATTCAGGAGCGATTTTTCTCTTGATTCGGACCAAGAGTTGTCTTTCCCATTGTTGACCTAATTGGTAGGTGCCTCATTCCAGGGTACAATCACAGTATACAAATCGGTATCGTCACATTTATACCGAGCATTGTACTCGCAAAACACCGCCGAGGTTGTTGCCTAACAAGGTCTAAGCTTTCGATATAGCGCATCATCCATGAAAAGTAGTGCCAATAACCGCTAAAACAAGGAAGGCTGTTGGATAAAAATCAGGATACCAACATCAAAATAGCAGTAGGGATTTATACTTATACATTAGATTTTTGGAATAGCAATATTCCCCATCCTAGATTGGTGGATTTCAACTCAGAAGTGTAATTAAGCAACCAATTGCTGAATTTAGTTGTGAGTTGCTTCCCCATTAATTTGACCGCATCATTCTTATTACGATCAATAAAACCTGAGAGTTCTTCATAATGCTGAACCAAGTGAGCGGTCATGTCCTTATTCAGTACCTGATCAAGATCAGAGCTCGCTACTAGTCGTACATATTGATCAATACCAATCAGTGAATTGGCGGAATTTTCTATTTCCAAAAAAGAGGTCGGCTGCCGTAAGAACAAGGACGTAAAAAGCATGCGCCCTTTGGGCTTCAGCACATAGGATATTTGTCGAAGTGCTCCTTCCTTATCTTTGTAAAAGCCAAGCGTTTCGATGCTAATGACCGCATCAAATGAGTCGCTGCTGTAGGGTAAGCTAGTCAACGAACCGCGCTCAATTGTCATCTTTTCAGGGTAGTCCCCCTGCACCATTTTTTGGTAAGACTGCTCTTCAATAAGGTCTTCGTCACAAAATACTGTGACGTAACAACCAAAGTGATCCAAAAGAAAGTGACCAAGGTTAATACCGTGCGCACCAAGGCACAGTACCTTATGCGACTTTTTAACCCCAGCCAGCAGCCTCAATAAACGTTTAATTGCGGCTGCTCCCGCATCTTCTAACTTAATCTCAGGTTGTTCATAAAACCCGATTCGCCATACTTTTTGCTGAAAATGTTCTGTGAAAAAATGTTCTATTTTAACAACTTCTTTGCTATCGAGCTGAACTAAATTCATGCGTTTGTTAATTATTTATCCGTCTTCCTCTCTACGCTTTCTGGTTTTATAAATAGCATCCTTTATTTCCGTTCTCCTGGACACCGATTTCTTAGTAAAATGCTTGCGACTACGCAATTGTCTCCTAAGTTTCACATCACGATGCTTTCGCTTGTAACGCTTAAGCATACGGTCGACTGATTCTCCATCTTTTCTGTCAATTATTAGCATAAAATTATTTTGTAACGCAAAAAATTATCCTTGCGGTTTTGTTGATAGCATCAAGAAACCACAAATTGATTTTTCACGTTATCTCCAGTAATAAAGCAATAAAACCCCAAAACACTCACGCGACCCTGTAGAGTGAAAATTCACGCCAATGCCGGTATTTAATGGGTAAGAGCAGCACGAAGATAGACAAAGATAGTTCGCACAGAAACTATTCACCTCAATAGTTCGTGCAGAAACCATTAAGGCGCCATGACGGTTATGACCAGCATAGAAAATCTTAGCTAATCACTTTAGATAACAAAACTATTGCATTCACCTAGCCTAGATGCGTTCACTAAACATTGAGTGATCGATTACGCGCCGTGATGAAAAGTCATTAAGTTACTAACTGACTGACATTGCGCGCCACGATGCGCTAACTGCAAAGGAGGAGGAAGATTTATTTCTGCACCTACATCAGGGCGGCGAGTTTGCTTAGTGGTCTGATTCCTAAGTCTCTGATAGTTAAGAGTTGCACTACTAGGTAGTTTCGCCGGCTGTATCTAATTCATTAATCGTAATTATTGGCGAAGCACCAGGCCTATTACGTAGAATTTGGCAAAGGCGTCTATCCAGCTTGAGGATGGGTGAAAACTCATTGATGGTATGAGTTCGTAATGGTGCGGCATCCTCGGTTATAGTCACCCCGTATTGAATCCAGCCTTGATGTTGACGAGCATCTTGTCAGTGATTAGTGCGTATCCTCGTTTAAGTTCTTGTAGACCTACTGGGGCTTCCCGACGAAACTCCGCGTAAGCTCCGCTTGTACGGGATAGACTTCTCGTCCTACGAGGCAACCATAAATAAGAAAAGGCCTCTCGTGTGCGCGAGAAGCCTTTTTCTGTGTAGACCTACTAGGACTCGAACCTAGATGTACTTGGTCTTATCTGTATCTATTTGTGTTCATTTTCAACGTGTTACCCTTTCATCATCTTTCAAATAACCCAGAATGAACTAAGGTTAGGCTCCCATTTGTTGTACCTTTGTTGTACCCAAAACACTTTGGAAGTTCATAACCACTTCATCAAATGGCTTCAGCAAAGATAATACTTCGCAGGAAGAAAAACAAAGATGGCACCTTCCCCCTCGCCCTCCGACTCACCAAAGATCGGCAGACAACCTACATCTATTTGGGCAAAAACATCCAGGAAAAGGAATGGGATGGAACGAGCCACAGGGTAAAATCGAATCATCCAAATTCAAAACGGCTGAACAATTTTTTGCTGAAGCGCCTGGCACAAGCGAATGACCTGTTATTAGAGCTTGAAGTGCAGCAACCGGATTTCACCTTACAACAGCTAAAAGACAGAATTGCGAATAAGAAGAATATTGACACCTTCTTTGGTCAGGTGGATATCTATCTTGAAACCTTACAGACCGCTGAGCAATGGAATCGCCTCACGGCTGAACAACCAGCCTTCAATCATTTCCGCCGGTTTCTGAAAAGCAGAGACATTCTCTTTCATGATATTTCAGTCCAGTTACTGGAACGTTTCAAGGCCTACTTGAAAGGTGGATTGAAAGTTTCCGAGCGTACGGCGGTTAATTATCTCATTCTGATTCGCACGATCTATAATCGTGCAATCAAGGCAGGAGTGGCAAAGCAAGCCTACTACCCATTTGGCAAAGACAAGTTTCGCATCAAACGTCCGGAATCACAAAAGATCGGACTCGACAAAGAAGAGGTAACCGCACTGGAACAGTTAGATATTGATCCGACGACCTATGAATATGAGGCACGGAACCGTTGGCTATTCTCCTTCTACTTCGCAGGCATGCGAGCATCGGATGTATTGCTATTGCGCTGGGATGATATCCAAAATGATCGACTCTATTATGTGATGCAGAAGAACGACAAACCACTCTCACTGAAAATACCCGAAAAGGCGCTAAGGATATTGGAGCAATATCAGCCATTAAGAGGGCAGGGCAATGGACTCGTTTTTCCCGAACTGCATAATGTGGCAGACTTTGACGATAAGATTGCGGTGCAAAAAAAGATCAAATACCGGATTCAACGAATCAACAAAGCACTGAAAAGGATTGCAACACGAATGGAGTTAACGAAACCATTGACCATGCATATTGCCCGGCACACCTTTGCCACGATCAGTGGTGACCGCATCCCTGTGCAGAAGCTTCAGCAGCTTTATCGTCATTCATCCATCCAAACGACCATTGGCTATCAGAAAGCCTTCATGTATAAGTCAGTAGATGATGCATTGGATGCCGTACTGGATTGGGACTAAGCCTTCGGCATGATGCGTAATAGAGAATTTAACCAGGAAATACACATCGATAGAATCTATGGCTGAAGGACAACAAATTGAATGGAAGCAAAGCTGGCATGACGAATACCTCAAATGGATTTGTGGTTTTGCCAATGCCTCAGGCGGCACACTCACCATTGGCAAGGATGATAATGGCAAGCCCGTCGGTGTTGCCAATGCCAAAAAGCTCCTCGAAACCATTCCTGGTAAAGTCCGTCATGCGCTCGGCATTATGGTGGATGTAGGACTCTTGATTGAAGATGGAAAAGAAATCGTAGAGATTATCGTACAACCCAGCTCAGTTCCCGTATCCTATCGTGGTCGGTACTATTCGCGCAGTGGAAGCACTAAGACGGAGTTAACCGGTACGGCACTCAATGAGTTTTTATTGAAGAAAGCAGGCAAGAGTTGGGATAGTATTGCTGTTCCTCATGCGCAGGTGGAAGAGCTGAGCGAAAGTGCTCTTCGCTATTTCAAGGAACAAGCGGTACGGACGAATCGGCTCGACAAATCGATCCTGGCCTATGACACGTTAACCCTGTTAGAGAAGCTACGACTGATTGAAGATGTTACCCTAAAACGGGCGGCTCTTTTGATGTTTCACCCTGATCCTGAAAAATATTTTACAGGAGCCTATATCAAAATAGGTTATTTCCGCAGTGAGACTGATCTACGCTTTCAGGATACTATTCATGGCCATCTCTTTGAGCAGGTTGAAAAAACGGTGGATTTGCTTTTGACGAAATATACCGAAGCTCAGATTCGCTATCAGGGATTGCAACGCATTGAGGAATTCACCTATCCCAAAGCGGCCTTGCGCGAAGCTGTTCTGAATGCGTTAGCACATAAAGATTACAGCTCTGGCAACCCCATTCAGATCAAGGTCTATGATGATCGTATTTGCCTTTGGAATGCGGGGAAACTTACACCACCTCTCACTGTACAACGATTACGTGAACCACACCCTTCAATGCCATTTAATCCCGATATCGCCACGACCTTCTTCCGAGCAGGGCTGATAGAGTCCTGGGGGCGTGGAACGATTAAAATGGTAAATGAATGCCTGGATAGAGGACTTCCTGAACCACAATTTTCTGATGAGTTTTCAGGACTAATGGTGACGTTCTTTAGCAGTGCAGAAAAAACGTCGGGGAAAACGTCGGGGAAAACGTCGGGGAAAATTCTGGCACTCATTGAAGGAAACAGCCACATCACAATACCAGAACTTGCAGAAGAAATTGGTATTACCGAGCGCTCAATAGAACGGAACTTGAAAAAGTTACAAGAACAAAAGCTTCTTAAGAGGATAGGTGGTGCCAAAGGAGGGTATTGGCAAGTGACAAATACCCCTGTTTAGATATTGCAATGAGGTTGCAATGTCTTACATGGAAGTCTTTCACTCCTATAACATGTAACCCCTCTTATAACCAAATCCTAGCGGCAATTTTTCGCTCTTCCTCTCCAGTCGCATTCGCATAAATAGCGGTTGTGGTAATGGAACTATGCCCCATCCACTTCTGCACCATATTAAGCGGTATCGCTTTATCAATGCAGGCAATCGCAAAACCATGTCGTAATCCCTTGGGGTTGGCACCGACACCTTCTATTTTCGCCATCTTCATAATCTGTACAATATGGCTATAGGCTGTTTTTCGTGACCAGCTCCGAACCTTTCCCTGCCATAAGTGCGACCATAGGGGCAGGTTTTTCTCTTTTGCTTTGGTCTGTCGGCGGCGCAGATCAAACACATGGTTGAGCATGGTAAGATAACTGTCGGGCAGGGGGACTTGACGAAACACGCCCTTTTGACGTTGCTTGAGTGTCTCGAATGTGACACAGCCAGTGTCATAGTCAATGTGATGAACGTTAACATTCAATGCTTCGGAAATACGGCAGCCACTATGAAGGAGCATGAGGGCAAAACTTCCGGTTACACCATCTGCTTTG
>CAJXOS010000187.1 GCA_913057725.1 uncultured Lewinella sp. | reverse complement strand
CCGCTGATTGAAGGCTGGAATAGCCTGACCGGGCTGCATTATGCCCGGGTGGTGGACTACACGGATTATCTGGCGCTACCAGTCCTGATTTTGGCCTACCGCTATAGCCTGGCGTACGCACCTGATTGGAAGGTCCGGGTTCCCTACGCGATTCCGTTTTCTGTGGCCGTTTTTGCCTTCCTGGCCACGAGCACACCGGATGAATATGACTTTTTCCTTGTTCTGGATGAGACTTATGAGCTCCCCTATGGGAAAAATGAATTTGTGCCGCGGGTGGATGCTGCCGACAGCTTGTTCATTGAGCATGGATTGCCGCTTTCCGAAGGATTGGAAGCGGATACGGTAAACATCAGCTACTACGCGGCTCACTGTGGGGGCTATCAATGGGCGGACATTATTCTTATCCCCCTCAACGATAGCCTTACCAACTTGCAGGTCATCGGGCTGTACTATTGTACGGATGATCAGCAGCGGCGCCCCCTGGCTAAGGCGGAGTTTGAGCGGCAGGTGATTGATAAGATTGATTAGCGTTTTTACAAATTGAGAGATTGGGGGGTAACATGCGACTTCTACGAAGTCGATCTCCTATGGTATTGCCAGGGTTACGAACGTGCGACTTCTACGAAGTCGTTCTTCCATAGTGTTGCAGGGGGATACTAAGGTGTGACGCTCTACTGGCTGTGCCAGGCAGACAGGTTCTACGAAGTCTTCCGGAGTTTTGTACAGGAGTGTAGAGCCAAGTTTCACATTGGAACCTACTAAGCTTGTTCCTTTACCTCGAAGGTGGTGGAGTGCTCGAAGTCCCGGAAGTCGACCGCGCTGACACCGGATACGCCTTGCTCGGCCATGTAGACACCGTAGATGGTATCCACGGCTGCCATCGTCAGCTTGTTGTGGGTAACGATGATGAACTGAGAGTCTTTGGAGAATTTCTTGATGATCTTGTTGAATTTCTCGATGTTGGCATCATCCAGTGGGGCGTCCACTTCATCAAAAATACAGAATGGGGCGGGCTTGAGCAGGTACAGCGCAAAGAGCAAGGCCGTTGCCGTAAGCGTCTTCTCTCCACCCGATAGCTGACTGATCGATTGTGGGCGCTTACCCTTAGGCTTAGCGACAATCTCAATCTTGGATTCCAGTGGGTTTTCCGGCTCTAGCAAGATGAGGTCACAATTGTCATCCTCGGTAAAGAGGCTGCGGAATACGTCGATGAAGTAGATACGCGCTTTGTCGAAGGCGTCCAGAAACTGCACGGTGGCGGTTTCCTCAATTTCTTTGATGGTTTGGATGAGCGACTCTTTCGCGGCCAGGATGTCATCCCGTTGCTGGGAGATGGTGTCAAGGCGCTCTTTCATCTCATCATAAGCCTCCACTGCCATCGGATTGATCTCCCCGTAGTTGTCAATGCGGCTCTTCATGCGCTCTACCTTCATCTCCAGTTCGGTAGGATCCATTTCCTCTACCTTGGCGTCGATTTCACGCTCCTGGTTGATGAAGTCGTTCACCTCAATGCTGAACTCAATACGAAGACGCTGGGCAATGGTGCTGATGTCGAACTTGACACTGCTGAACTTGTCCTTGAGCTGGTTGATGAGGACCTGCGCATCCTGGCGCTGGCGACTCACCTTGCGGAGTGAATCTTCCAACTCATTAATGCCACCACGTGCCTCAAAATAGGCCTGCTCTGCTTCCGTCAATCCAGCTTCGCGTTCGGTCTTTTGTCCGTACAGTTCTTGCAACTGGATCTGGATCTCATCAATATTCTGCTGCGTAGTTGTGATCTCCTGCTCGCTATCCTTCAAGGATTTCTCATTGCTGGAGCGACTACCTACGAGTTCGGTCAGTTGGTTCTCCCGGAAAGACAACTCCTGTTGCAGTGCCGTAATCCGGTTTTGCTGACGGATGAAGGCGATATTCTTCTCGTTATAGGCAGCGGAAGCACCACTTAGCTCTTCGGCAATCTCACGATAGCTGCCATCCGTATTAGCGATCTGATCCTTGATCTCCTTCAGGCGCTTCTGGCCACCAACGAGTTGAGCATCAATCTCGTTGTTTTCCGTCTCCATCTGCTCCACTTCCTTCTGCAGCTGACGGTTCTTTTCTTCATTCTCGCTCATGAAGGACTGGAAGTTCTCCAGGCGGGTCAATAAAGACACCTTCTGCTGCGAGATCTGGTTCATCGCCTGACGAGCCTGCTGGATATCCTGGCGTGTACGCTGGGCTTTGAGGCGCTCCAGGTCGTTCTTTTCCTGGAAGTAAGCAGTAGAGAGTTTCTGCTCTTCTTGCTCCGCTTTGGCGATTGCTTTCTCAAGTACCTCCAGGTTCTTCTTACGGCCGATCTTTTTACCCTCAAACAAGCCAACCGAACCACCAGAAATACTGAACTGTCGGCGGATGAATCGTCCACTTCGCCCTAGTACAATCCAATCGCCGCTAGGGACATTGGCTTTTACATCTTCGCTTTCAACGACCAGTACATTCTCTAGCAAGTACTCACATAGGAGGCGGTACTTGTTATCCGCCTCGATCAACTCCGTGGCTAGCTGCGTTCCTGGAGGAAGTAGGTTAGCCGGCGGGCGGTAATTAGCGAAAGCGTCAAGGATGAAGAAATTGGCTTTACCCTTTTGGCTACGGCCTAACAACTGGATAGCTGCATAGGCTTCCTCCAAGTTGTCTACTACGTAGTAATTCAGATAAGGCTCTAGATAGTTCTCAATCGCAATCCGATACTCTTCCTTTACATATAGGAGATCAGAAAGCAATGGCGCATCCTTCTTCCAGTCTTTATTTTGATTGAGGAATCGAATCGATTCCGGAAAGCCTTCCAGGCTCTCAATCATACTCTTGGTGAGCTTGTATTCGTTGCGTTTAGCGTCGAGCGTACGATTGACCTTGGTACGACGCTGATTGAGGTCTTCCAGTCGCTGTTCCGACTCCGTCACTTTCTGCTGACGTTGCTCCTCGGCCATTTCCCGGGCCTCCACCTCTTTGCGCGCCTCATTCTCTTTGGCCTCCAGCGCCTTTAGTCGTTCATCCAACTCCGTCATATCCTGGCGGCGCGTATCCATATCCTGGCTGTTGCGCTGCTGTTGCTGGCGGTAGTTGTCGATGTTGTTCTGGTTGATCGCTCGCTTTTTCTCCATTTCGAAGACCTGGCGCTCAACGGCCTGCTGTTCCGAAACAACGGTATCAAGATTGGCTTTGATGGCTCCGTGGCTTTCACGGATCTCCGCCAATTTATCTTCTGCAGTAGTCAGTTCTTGCTCCAAACGGGCTTCAACGCGCTTCTCTGCGTTCAGGTCAGAGCGATAGTCCTCCAACTGTGCTTGTAGATGCATTGCTCGATCACCGGCTTGACTGATGTCACTCAGCAGTTTTTGCTGGTTCTGCTTAATGAACTGGAGGCGTTGCTCCATCATCTGCCGATCGTTCTCCATTCCGCGGAGGCGGCCGATGAGGTTGTTCAACTCCCGCTGACGGTCTGAAAGCGCCTTCTCCTTATCAACGTGCGCCTTACGCTCCGATTCGATACCTGCTTCCAGTTGAGCGATATCAATCTCGTACTGGCGGTACTTATCCTCATTCTCCGTCAGCTGCTGCTGAATGGTCTTATGCCGATCTCGCAGGTCATCAATTTTGATGCGTGCCAGTTGGAGACTGAGGTTCTTGTACTTATCCTTTAGTTCGAAGTAGCGCTTGGCTCGCTTCGCTTGCTTTTCGAGTGCGACGAGGTTGCCGTTGATCTCAAAGAGCAAATCTTCGATACGGTCAAGGTCTGCGGTGGTGTTTTTAAGCTTGTTGAGGGTCTGGCGCTTGCGCACCTTGTATTTCGACACCCCGGCCGCTTGCTCAAACATCTTACGGCGGGAGTTATCCTTATCCGCCAGAATATCGTCGACCATCCCCAAGGCAATGATAGCGTAGGAGTTGGAGCCAATACCCGTATCCAGGAACAGGCTGGTGATATCCTTCAGACGGCAGGTAACGCCGTTGAGCTTGTATTCACTTTCTCCCGAACGGTATAGTACCCTGGTGATGGTCACCATGTTGTACTCTGTAGGGAGGAGGTTTTTCGTGTTCTCGAACGTAAGGGATACCGAAGCTACACCGGATGCCTTTCTCTTTTTGGTACCATTGAAAATGACACTCGACATCTGGTCTAGACGAAGCTCTTTGCTCTTCTGTTCACCCAATACCCAGCGGATGGCGTCGACAATATTCGACTTACCACTACCGTTTGGACCAACAATACCAATCACATCTTCCGAGAAGTTGATTCTGGTTTCGTTGGCAAAACTTTTAAAACCCTTAATTTCGAGCTGTCTTAACCGCATAGCGGGCAAAAATAAGCAGCTTCTTAGAATTTATACAGAAATTGACGCGGATTCCCCGCTTAAGTTTTCCACATTATTCCGATGTTTTCGATTCGCATCCCACATCAAGATCAAACGGCTACTATAAAGCTGTCCAGTGCCAGAACCCACTCCGAGATGGAGGGACGCACTAAGGCCCTGGCTTTCAAATATGTGCGACAAGGATGTGAGAACTATCAACTAGACGGACATACTGTCAAACTGCATGCAGGAGAGTTTATGTTGCTACCTGCCGAATATGCCTTTCAAGCTGGCGCAAGCCCTAAAAAGGAAGTGGTAAAAGGCGTCTGTATCGATTTTTCAAGTATCAACTCTTTGCTAAGAGATCAATCTGATCCTGGGGCTTTGGTGTATGGATTGCCCCTACCCTTCCGGGAACTCCAGCTGACTCAGCAAACCCTTGCTGACAATAGTCGAGCATTTTCTGAAGCCAAGAAAAGCAAGATTCTGGCCTGCTTGCAATCTGATCTGGAGCAGCTGCTACCGCAAATGCGAGAACGGGAAGCAGTACTGCAACAACGGGTAAAAAAACAACTTACTCAGAAGCGCCTTGTTCAGGGACTTCTAAATGCTCGAAATTATGTTCAGGACTACTATCCTAAACGGATTACCCTGAATGATTTGGCGAAGGTCGCTGGCATCTCACCTTACCGTTTGCAGCGCCTTTTTAGAGAGGTATTTGGTCAAAGTCCGCAGCAGATGCAGTTAGATTTTCGCATGTTTCAGGCCAAGAAATTATTGTCTGAGCAACATCTTTCGATGTCTGAAATTGCCTTCGAACTGGGGTACTCCGATTTAGCCGCCTTTTCCAATCAGTTCAAGCGTTATTTCCGGTGCCGCCCCTCTGAGATGCGCAATTAGCAAGCTATTGTAGATGTCCTAAATCTTAGTACGGGTTAATGTCAATCCGAGCAGTTTGCTCTAAGAGCAAGATGGGCACTTCCTTTAAGTCCACCGAATAGAAAAAAGGCGGTTTCATTAAGCCAGCGACAACGTTTACCTCTTTTTTCTGAACTCGGATAATACCTATGTTCTGTCCCTCTGAATTGATAAATGCCAATCGGTATTTCTTCCCGGAGGTGCTAATGTCCCGGTTGCCAACAAATTCGAGATGCCAAGAGGTGTATCCGTAACCGTATCCATAGCCATAAGATGAACTCGTATCAAAGTCGAAATCGACATCTCTGTCAGACCTCGAGTGATAGTGGCCTTCACTACGCTTGATAAGGATTGGTGAGCCCGTACTGAATACCGAATTTTCTGTGCTGACGACAATGTTTGTAGATAGCGCATTGGTGTGCTCTCTAATTGACTGTGCTGGTAAACTTGAGGCAAAAAGGAAGACTGCAAGAAAGAGGAATTGTTTCATGAGAGTAGCGTTTTAGTGTATAAAGAATCTAGTGTGTAGTGTCGCACTTTACCCTTATATAAGCTGATGCATACTCCATTGCAAGGGCATTCCCATTAAAGAAAGGTTAAAGCCATACATTCGACATTTGGACCAGTGCCAACCGCTTGTTGGAGCGGGAGATTCGTATTACCTTGCTTGAATACCAACTAAATAGAGGGATAGTTACTTTATTAAAAAACACTTCTACCACTTTTGGGCTTCGGCCTACCTATTAGGCAAGATGATTGATTATGAGAAAGATTGACATTCTGGTTTTACTCTGCTTTGTATTGATTGGCTTGGGTTGTAAGGATGATCCCGGCGGTTCGGGCCCAATAGACCCGACGAATAATGACAGCGCACTTCCTTACATCGAAATTACTTCTGATGTTTCCATCGAAAACGAACCCAAGGTTCCTGGCCGGATGATGGCTTATGAGAATGGAGAGGTTGTTTTTTCTAGTAGAATTGGTATTGAGTATCGAGGCTCTACTTCTTTTCGCCTAAGCGACAAACGCTCCTATGGCATTGAAACCTGGGATGAGAATAACATGGACGAATCTAAGAGTGTCCTGGGCTTTCCGGAAGAGGAAGACTGGATCCTGCTAGGGCATGTATTTCGGGAAAGTGAAGGCCGAATTTTTGACCCCACACTGATGCGTAACCATATCGGCTATGAGCTGTACCGTTCGATGGGTAACTACGCTAGCCGAAGCCAGTTTGTGGAGCTCTCTGTGAATGGCGACTTCGTAGGCACTTATGTGTTTATGGAGAAACTAAAACGAGATAACGATCGCATTGATATCGCCCGACTTGATGAAACGGATACGGATGCGGAAAGTATTACGGGAGGTTATATCCTGAAGATTGACAAAACCTCCGGTGGTGATGTAGCTCCAAATGAGCCCTTGGAGTATTATGAGAATAATTGGGAGGATGACGCTCACTACAATGCGGACATTAGCTTCCGCTCAAAGTATGGCGTAGATGGTTCTACCCTGGACTTTGAAGCTTTTCGCCCCCCTTACCATCCGGACCAATTCAAGGAAACCTACTTCTTGTACGAATATCCACGCTCCGACCGCATCACGGATCAGCAGAAAGCATATATCCAGCAATACATGGAGGAGTTCGAAACCGCTCTGTTGACCGACGATCTGAGCAGCAATGAACGGACCTATACCGACTATGTTGACTTGAGCAGCTTCGTAGACTATTTCATTCTGAATGAACTAGTCAGCAATGTTGATGCCTACCGCCTGAGTACCTATCTATTCAAAGATCGCGGCGAGAAGCTCAACATCGGACCGGTTTGGGATCTCAATATCGGCTACAACGCTCAAGGCCGCATTCCTTCCACGGACTGGATTGTGAACTACAACGACTACGTGCCTGGTGACCCTTGGCTGGTTCCTTTCTGGTGGGATCGCCTGTTTGAAGATCAAGTTTTCATCGACCTACTGAAGCAGCGCTGGAGTCAGCTGAGAGCGAGTACGCTATCACCAACAACAGTGGAGAGCTTAGTACGTGAAACCGCCAACTACCTGGTCGACAACGGTGCCATTGAGCGCAACTACGAGCGCTGGTCTGGTATTGAAGTAAACTACCAAAGCGAAGTAGATGCTATGGTGAATTACTTGAAAGACCGGATTTCCTGGATGGATGATGAGATTAGTAGTCTGTAGCATGAAAGCGGTGAACTGAATCGCCATCACAAAAAGAGCAAGATTTTACAAAGTCCGTTGTTTCGAGTGGGATTACCTTACCCTCGAACAATTACCTGACTATGTATCCAAAGCAGTTGCTGCTCTCTTTTGCTATCCTATTGTTTTTTGTTTCTGGCTGTAGTGCGCAGGGCTGGGAGAAGCTCGTAGAAGATTTCGTCTATGAATATAAGCGCCTGGATATTTCTCCTCTGCGTATTGCCTACCTGGACAATCTTCGAGGGGTGCGCGGGGAAGAATCACAGCGTGCACAATCTAAATTATTTGCTGATCTGCGATTAGAGCTTCAACAGTATGATCGCAATTTGATTACATCTGAGCAGCAGCTAGAGTATGATCTACTCAGCTATTATTTGGAGCTGAACGAAGTCCGCTTAGCCATAGAACAAGATTGGTGGAGAGATCGACCAAAACCTCTCCCTGAAGGTGGGCTAGCTACGGTGCCAGGTGGCAAAGCGTGGTACGCCTTCTACCTGCAGCGATGGCTAGATATATCAGTCAATCCCGATTCCCTTTTTGCCTTTGGCTTACAAGAAAGTGAGCGAGTAGCCGGTGAAATGGCTATAATTAGGGCGAAGAGCGGAATGGATAGTCTTGATTTTCAAGCCCATCTAAATTCGGAACGCTTCCTGGTTGAGCTTCCTTCTGAAGTAGAGGCTGCTATCGCAGACTATGCCACTTTTGTTGAACCACAGATTGCGAAATACTTCCCACGATTTGATGAGATCCCACCGGTCCGTGTTCGGCAAGGAGGAGACGGGCGACTAGCCCAAACTCCAGCCTTCTATCGCAACTCCACTTTTTTTTATAACCTTTTTGATGATCCTTTCAACCTCCGTCAAGTGGCCTTCTTGTACTTGCACGAAGCCAATCCGGGGCATCATTACGAAACCTTTCATCGGAGTCTTCAAGGAGGTACTCCCCTACTCCGCCTCTTCAATAATCCAGGATATGGTGAAGGCTGGGCTGCCTACATCGAAGACTTTGCCTTGGAAGCAGGTTATTACCGAGATATCTATGACGAGTACGGTAAATGGGAATGGGATATGATTCGTTCCGTGCGCGTGGTTTTGGACGTAGGGCTCAACTACTACGGTTGGTCGGATGAGCGGGCTCTCCGTTTCTGGCAAATTTACTTGCCCGGACAAGATCACATTGCTGCTCGGGAAATTGCCCGTATGAAACGTTGGCCAGCCCAAGTGATCTCTTACAAATATGGCGCTCGGTTGCTTGACGAATGGAAAAACCGCTGGGTCAGTGAAAAGCGTGGAAGTCTTTTGGCTTTTCATGAAGCCGTACTCCAGCATGGGCAGGTGCCTTTTTCAATACTCGAATCAATCATTTTCAATACGGATAAATCATGAAATCACTCTTCTCCCTGTTACTAGTACTCACGCTTACTCAATGCTATGCACAACCGCCACAAGAGGTAAGTAGCGAGGGGCTAAAGGAAATAATGAACTTGTCCTATCTGGCACCAGAAGATCAGGTGGTAGACACTTTGCAGCAACTGAATCTTGTCTTGCCGGAGGATGCAGACAACCCTCCACTTATGTTGTGGATTGGTGGTGGAGCGTGGTCATTCGTAAACCGTCATATGGAAATGGATCTGGCACGCCAATTCGCCCACGAAGGAATAGCAGTGGCGTCCGTAGGGCATCGACTAAGTCGGGGGGCTTTTTCTCCTGGTGCACACGATGTTGGCGTACAGCATCCTGCGCATGTTGAAGACGTGGCCGCCGCTTTTCATTGGCTCAAAGAAAATGCAGCGAAGTACGGTTACGATGGCGCTCGAATCTTCGTTGGTGGCTTCTCTTCTGGAGCTCATCTAGCGGCATTGCTAGGTAGCGATGGTTCTTATCTCAAGCGGCATGGTTACTCGACTACCGATATCAAGGCCATCATCCCGGTGGCTGGCGCCTATGAGATTACAGACTATTACAATGCTTTTGCCAATAGTGAGAGTGCAAGCGCCAGAGAGATGGCCAAAACGCATGTAATGGATGTATTCGGCCCCCAGGAAGATTTTGAGGCGGCATCGCCAAGTACCTACATTGATCAACTGGAAATTCCGATGCTCTTAATCTCGGAAGGCGCGCTCTTCAATTACACGAAGGTGTACGAGGATATTATCTGGGAAAGCGACTACCGCATGTGTCAAATCCTACATGTGATGGATAAAGATCATGCCGGACTATGGCGCGATATCTCACACAGTGAAAACAGCTTCACCCGCAATGCGATGGTGGACTTCATAAAACAGCAGTAATTCGAGTCTCAGGCTGGTGGTACGGAGTGATTCAATACTTAAAGCCGCCAGCCTATTCACCGAAATCGGCTAAGCCTTGCACTTTGACGCCCAATTCTCCGGTAATGGACATCACTACTTTTATGCCCTCCGTGGTGAGGTAGGCATTGAAAAGCTGTAGTTCTTCCAATGAGCCCTGTAAACGTACGCCAGAATTGATCTCGTAGTCGGCCAATTGCTCTTGCATTTGTTGCTGGGCCTCCTGTAGGTTATATTCCAGCAGATAATCCATGTTCTCCTGGAGTTTCTTTTTAAGTGTTCCCTTGGCTAGCCAAGCAGCAGACTTAAGGAGGAAGTTCTTGCTGTCTAGCGTATAATCCAGGTCTTCAATTTCGATGCGGTTTCTTCGCGGGTTAAAGACTGGTTCACCACTCAAATAGATGCTGCCGTTATAACTTCCAGAGAGCCTTAAATTGACCACCATGTTATTCCCTTGGCCATAAAGCTCTATGTCTTCGACTACCACATAGCGCTTGCCTTGTTCAAAGCGCTCTCCTTGTAATGATTGCCGGGTTAGCCGCTCTGCATCTTCGTAGCTCACTGTAGCATCCAAAAAGATTTGAAAGCCTTCTCCGGTCATTGGATTCGGATTTCGGTAAGAGAAGTTGGGCATCACTCGTGGCGTCGGAGCTACTGGCTGAGGGCCAAAGAAGAGCTCCGGCTCTGATTGCACTACGATTGTGGCTTCGAGATTGTTATCCTTTACCTGCACGGGCGTCATGCCGATATCGCTAGGATTTACCAATAGCCAGGTTTGATATTCTGGCGATACCTCATACGGTTGATAGAGCATCGTCCAAGCTTCCTGAACCGCTTCGTCTAGCTTGAAGGAGTTGGCCACCATAGTATCGATGTTGGTTCCAATAGTAGATGCACTTCGCGAGAGGATAAGATCAGCGATCCGTTGTACTGGAATACTAACGCCTGCCATCCGAATTCTCGGCTTTTCGGTCCAGTTGTAGTTTTCAACTACCGTATTGGTCTGCAGTTGCCAATCTGAATTAATGACCCATGCCGTACGAAAGTCGAGTTGTAAGCGACCTGTCGCCTCTACTTTACCCAGTCCCAGATTATACTGTATCCAAAGATCCAATGGCACTTGATATCGCATGGCGGTACTACCAGCAGATAGCCTGATGTCACCATCCTTACGAGCGGTCACTTTCATTTTGTCTCCATCCTCAAAACTGTTGTCTTCATAGAGTGGGCCTTCCGACAACTGTGTATTAAGGTCGGATTCGAGTTTGGCCAAGTCGATCTGAATTGGAATGCGTAGAACAGAGCTTCTTTTCGTAAAACGATTGTCTTCGTTGTATACTTCCACTGGACGAATCGGTTGGGTGGTTTTGCAGGCGAAGAAATTAGTAATGAGTAGGCCTAGGAAGGCATATTGTACAAAAGGGAAACGCATGGGCTTTAATCTTGGACGAAACAAAAGTAACTAAATCCGACTAAGCGCTAACTTTTTTTGCCGGGTGTGCAACCCTTGCACAAAGACCTTGTCTTTGGAAACATAAAGCAAGACGATCTTCTGATTTTGCAAGTGTTTCTATTCACCCGATGAGGGAGCGAATAGCCGCTTCTTCCACAAATTTTATCGCAATGAGACTCCTCCTGTTACTGTTTCTAACTACTTCAATTCTCACCTTAAACGCTCAACATCATAAAAGCAGCCGGGCATTCCTAGGAATCACTTCCATGGAGCTTGACAATGATAAAGCAGATGCCTTAAATCTTCCTACCGATGATGGCGCTATGATCAAATACGTTTACGAAGGTACTGCCGCAAAAGCAGCTGGCTTACAACCTTTCGACTACATCATCGGCTTCGACGACGAAATGGTAAGTAATGGCACCGACCTGACTGACCTTCTCGGGATGCATCGTCCTGGTGATCAGGTGCAAGTAAAGATTGTACGTCAGGGTAAAAAAATGAGCATTCCTGTGACTCTTGGAACGCCAAGTGATTCCAGTGGCGACCACTACGGTGGCACTGCATTCCTAGGTGTACGTGAGCACGATAACAACGATGATGACGAGATCGGCGTACGCGTTGAGACGGTACGCAATTCTTCCGCTATTGACCTTGGCCTTGATGACGGAGATGTAATCACCTCTATCAACGGCAATAAGATGGTTGATTGGCATGATATCAGCATTGCGCTGAATAATATGGAATCTGGCGATCCTATTGAGATCGAGTACCTACGTAACAACAGCCCGCAACGCGCTTCTGGCGCTATCGGTGGCGAAGATGACTGTGACGACGATCGCGGTCGTGGTTACCTAGGTATCTACTCTGGTCATATGGATAAGGAGAAGGCTAGAAAATTGGATCTACCAAACGCTTACGGAAGCTACGTTAAGCGTGTAATCCCTGGTTCTGGTGCAGAAGCAGCAGGTTTAGAGCCACTTGACTACATCGTAGCTATTGGTGACTACAAGATGAGCGACGACCGTTCTCTAACTGGCGCTTTGAATAAGTTCGGTCCTGGCGACCAGGTAGTTGTTACGTATATCCGCAACGGCCAAACAGAGCGTGCGAATGCCGTACTTGGTGAAGCAAGTGATGATGATCTTTCTCGTCCATGTGCAGAGGAGCCATTCTTTGGTGTAAGCGCCAATCATAACACTCGCACGCGAGTTGATGGTGTACCGGTAAATATCGTTCGCAGTTCTGCTGCTAAGGCTGCCGGCCTTCAGAGTGGTGACGTTATCACCAGCCTAGCTGGAAAGACCATTATCGACTGGGGTGACCTCAGTGGTGTAATCAACGGTACCAGCGTAGGTAAAGAAATTGCCATTGGCTATGTTCGTGATGGTCAGGCACAAACGGCTATCGCGGTGATGGGCTCGGAGTGTGATGAAAATGGTAATGACCGCAACAAGAGTGGTTGGTATGACTATAACTACGACTCTAGCTTCAGCGACGATAGTAATTCTGAAATGGATGAGGAGCCAGCCGTAGATATGGACCGCATTCAAGTATCCATGGAGGATATGGATGAGAACGAGGCAGAAGAAATGCGGGAACGTGGCGTAGATATGCCATTGATCAACAACCTCACGATTGAAAACATCCAACTTTTCCCTAACCCAAATCGTGGTATGTTCCGCCTGGAGTTTGAATTACCACAGCAAGGAGAGACCAGCATTCGCGTATTCAACAGCGAAGCTCGCTTGATCTACTCTTTCGATCTGGGACAGTATCAGGGGACATTCAGTGATGATATTGATATCTCTCAAAATGGCCCAGGCGCTTACTTCCTGGAAGTACGCCAAGGCAATACCAGTATGGTTAAGAAAGTACTGCTACAGTACTAAGAGCGTGTTGGGAAATTTTATAATGCCG
>CAJXOS010000186.1 GCA_913057725.1 uncultured Lewinella sp. | reverse complement strand
GAGTACGGCCAGTCTCCTTAGCAAACAAAGAATCGGTAACTTCGAAAGCGAAGCTCAAGGTATCGTTATTGGTCACTACATCCATAGAGTCGTGGAAGATCGTGTACTGACCGCTGTAGGTACCCAATGAAGACTCATCAGATGGCAAGTCTAGTGGCATAGTAGTATCGAAGAAGTCGTTCTCCGCCAAAGAATCAGGAGGCAAGTTGCCATACTGCTTGGTCATGTTGTATACTTCCTCGTCTGGATCCTTGTTGATCGTCAAGTTCAACTGAACGTTCTCAGCTTCCAAACCACCGTTGTTCTGGATATCAGCCATGAAGTACTGAGGCTGTAGCTGTGACCAAGGCGTGTTTACGTTATCAGGAATAGCGAAGAAGTTCAAGTTAGCCTGAACGTCATAACCGATACGCTCCTGGATGCTGATGTCATCAATACCCATGAAGTAGTAGTCAGTAGCGAAAGTGATCTTGATACGAATTTCGTCCGCACCGCTCGTGTAAACGGCTGGAATTGGCACCGTCTGACGGTTGCTACGGAAAGTATTCGTTGGGAAGTTCGGGTTCAAGTCCACTGCAGGACTCCAAGTAGCACCGTCGTCAGTACTAACAGCAAATGCAGTCTTGAAACCATCAGGAGCTTCTGTTGGTGTGTTCAAGAACGCGAAGTATTGCGTTACAGATAAAGAAAGTGCACGATCAGCAGCTGAGATGTCAATCGGAGGAGAGATCAACTCAGAAGCATAGTGTGGGTATGGTGGTGCATTAGGGCTAGGAACCAAAGAACCGTCGCCTTCAAACATGTTGAAGATGTTACGCATCACCATTGTACCATTGGTACGAGTCTCAGAGTCAACGAAACGAGTACCAGGTGCTTCAAAACCGAATACACCAGAAGTAAGGTTACCGTTCGGGCTCCATACCCACTGGGTACCACATTCAGTGCTCTTAACGTAAGTGAACACATACTCATCACCAGCACCATCGATGATAGTGTAAGTCAAGGTGTTGCCACCATCAGTTAGAACAACTGTTGGGTTACCTCTACCTGTGTGTAGATCTACAAAAGATTCAACTCCGGTTACTTGAGCAACAGTTGCCCATTCTACGATACCGATAGCAGAAGCCTCAGAAAAGAAAAGGCCATCCGCCAAAGACGTAGCTGCATTCAAAGAAGAAACAAGTGTGTCTCCACTGAATTCGTACGTTCCGTAAGCAGTAGCATAAACAGAACCATCATCAGAATCCAATGAGAACTGGTATTCTGTATTGTTGATGATACTCATCTGTGCAGACAAACCGGTGTAATCCAGCGCCATGCCATTCATAGTACCACCAGTCAAGTTCCAAGTACCAAACTCTGGTCCAGAGATGTTACCATATGTAGCACCTGCGTTAGAACCACAGATTAGTGGATTAGCTGACCATCCCTGATAACCACGGGAGAAGTCCTCTGTCCAAATTACGTCCTGAGCAGTCAGGGAACCAGCAACTGCTAGCAGAACAAGTGTTAGTAAACGTTGCAACATGAATTGAATATTTAGTTAAGTGTAAGTATGTAGAATTGATTAAAGGCGTGTAAAGATAATAGGCAAGATCAATGTGCCTACATTATTCTTTGGCTGTTATCAGACAATAGTCTGTTAATCCCTACTAGGATGACAGGAATTACCAATAACCCCTACTTTAAGTAGTGGAACAAGAAACAATCTCTGATTAGATGATAGTTGGAATGACAATGGTTACGGGCGTAAATCAACAATGTACAACTTGAGGTTAGACCTAAAGGTTTAACCTAAGCTGAAAAAGAAGTCCCGCAGCCACAAGATTCCTTGGCATTCGGGTTATTGAAGGTGAATCCGCGGTTATTTAAACCATCCAGCCAATCAATTTCCATGCCCAACAGATAGATGGCATGAGCTTTCTGGATGAATACCCTCAGTCCTTCAATTTCGAACTCCTCGTCTTTGTCTTTTTGTACGTCAAAACCCAACACGTAAGAAAAGCCTGAGCAACCGCCTCCTTTTACACCGACACGTAGGCCGTGGTCAGCCGGAACATTTTGTCGTTGCCGAATCCGATGCAATTGTTTTACAGCGCCTGCTGTCAAGGTGATGGGATCAATAGCTGTTTTCACTGTACTCATACAATTATTGTCGCTGTTTTTGCTGTGATAAAGGTACAAATCCAAAACACATTATCCTCCCACATAGTTGGCAAAAGAAGATTTTTTTGACAGCTATCTCAGATAAATGAGGGGCAGAGGCTGGGATTTCTAGGTTGAGCTGTTACTTTTACCGCGCATTCTCATTATGCAGTTCAACTAACCTGTGATTCATGACTGTATTCCTGGAAATCCTCAAAATTGCTATCCCAACTATCGTTGTGGCTCTTACGGCCTTCTTCATCGTACGGGAAATGATGCGCCGTCAAATCCAAATGCACAGCCAGTATTTGCATGGCCAACGGCAAAGCAACACCATGCCGTTGCGTATGCAGGCTTATGAACGACTCTCTCTGTTCACTGAGCGTTTATCACTACCAGGTTTGCTCATGCGCACTTTCAATGAGGAAATGACAGCCACTACCCTACGGCTTACCATGCTCTTAAATATTCAGCAAGAATTCGAACACAACATAACGCAGCAAGTTTACGTATCAGATCAGCTTTGGAAAATCGTCGAAGCTACACGAGATGATCTGATCGAGTTCATCACTGTAGTAAGTGAGAAAGTGCCCAAAGATGCTCCTGCTCGACAGTTGCGAGATGCCCTAATCGGCTATCAACAACAACGAGAAAGTGATCCAATTGCTACCGCGCAAATGGCGATAAGAAAAGAAGCCACTTCTCTATTTTAGCAGCCTAACCATTCAAAGCTCAACCAATAAAACCAGCAGCACATGTTTTCTCCTAATGCCTACGCCGACCGCCGTAAAGCCCTTATGAGCATGATGGAAAGTGATGGTATCGTCGTCATCTTCGGCAATGAATACAGCCCGATGAACTACGAGGATAACATCTACCCTTTCCGACAGGATAGTAACTTCCTCTACTTCGCCGGAATCAATGATGCACACCACCTCATGATCATTGATTTGAATGAAGGCAACAGCAAGCTCTTTGGCAATGATCGTAGTCTAGATCATATTGTTTGGATGGGCGAAGCTACAAGCATGGCTGAAAAGAGTACAGCGATTAACGCAGATGCTTTTGCTGACTATCAGGAGGGGCTTAATGAGATACGATCGGCAGCTCACCGTGGTATTCCTATTCACTACTTACCGCCGTATCGCCATGATCGCGCGATTATATTGGCCGACTGCTTAGGTAAATCGGTAGCGGAGGCACAGCAAGGTTACTCAGAGGAGCTTTGCAAAGCAGTTATCCGGCTCCGTTCTATCAAGTCTGATGCCGAAATCAAAGAAATGGAGATCGCAGTAAATACCACTCGCGACATGCACCATGCTGCCATGGAAGCACTTGCAGCTGGGCAGTTAGAAGCAGACACAGCAGGACTGGTAGAAGGTATTGCAATCAGAGGTCAAGGTCGACTTGCCTACCCTTGCATTGCAACGGTAAACGGCGAAATCCTCCACAATCACCATCATCACAACCTGACACAAGAGGGACAGTTGTTTTTGCTGGATGCCGGTGCCTCATCCCCTAGTCAATATGCAGGAGATATCACCCGTACCTTTCCGGTTAGCACCAAGTTTACCGACTTCCAAAAGGACATCTATCAGGTCGTCCTCGATTCTCAGATGGCGGCAATTGCGAAACTCCGTCCGGGGTACCGATTCCTCGAAGCTCACCTGACATCAGCCAAAGTGATTGCCAGTGGATTGAAAGATCTCGGCCTCATGAAAGGCAATGTGGATGAAGCAGTCGCTGCCGGAGCCCATGCCCTATTCTTCCCTCATGGCCTTGGACATATGATTGGTCTGGACGTACATGACATGGAAGACCTCAATGAGGACTGGGTAGGATACAACGATGAGGTGCAGCGATCGGATCAATTTGGTCTACGTTCACTACGCCTTGGAAAAGAGCTAGAGGCAGGTCATGTCTTGACGGTGGAGCCTGGTCTGTATTTCATTCCCGCACTGATTGAAGGTTGGGCTGCAGAACAGAAACATGCTGAATTCATCAACTACGAAGCGGTGAAACAGCATATCGACTTTGGAGGAATTCGTATTGAAGACAATATCGCAATCACCCAAAACGGCTACCGTATTCTTGGTGATCCGATTGCCAAGAAAATCGCAGAAGTGGAGCAACTCCGTCAAGGATAGTGATTAGCTAACTTGTGCTAACCAAGCACATGCCTGGCCAATGACTTCTTTTTGCATAGCATTCGCCAAAAACATCCAGCGACCTGCATCTAGATGACTACCGTTTGCAAGCGGGATTAATCGGATTTGGTTTGTATCTGCAACCTCCGAATAAGCTTGCTTGAACCGTAAGGCTAGATCGAACGGCGCCATACCATCTTTCTTTCCATGGATGAGCAAAAATGGGGGTGCTTCCGCATGTACATGCGAAATGGGATTTGCGTTTACAAATAGCCTGGATGCAGGATTGCCAGCGAGCATTCTGACAACCGGATTATAGCGCATGGGTTGTAAATCCAACACACCTCCAGCACAGATCACACCCGCGACTTTGTGATTGGTCCATCCAGCTTGTGACAATATAGATTTGTCGAGCCCGACGATACTTGCGAGATGCCCTCCGGCAGACATGCCAAGAAGAATTACTGGCAGAGGTTCTCTATCGCTTGACTCTTCGTCCCACCATTTGCGAATACTTGCTAAAGCAGCGATAGTATCAGCGCGAATGCTGCTAAACTGATAAAGCGGTAAGCGCCGATAACTGGGAATAATAACGCCATATCCTGCCTTTAGCCATGGCTGTGCTGTAACGGAGAACTGTTCTGGCGTCCCAAATTGCCAACCTCCCCCGTGCCAATAAATAACCCAAGCTCTAATTGGGACATTTGGTCTCAAAACGAGGCTATACTGCCGGCTGTGGGGGCCGAACGGAATTCTGGAGCACTGATGAGGTTCTAACTTAACACCGGCAACTTGATTTAAGTACACAGGTAAATGCAAGAGTTCATGGAGTAAGGTGCCGCGCCACATAGAATAATTTGTATTTTTCGCCTTCCCGTACAAAACGCAGTCCTCGTGTCTTTTTGTTTATCAAACATCAAGAATTTATTCTTTGTGAGCCTTTTGGTGTTACTGCTCTGCAATGAAACCCATTCGCAGACAGCTGCTCAGGTGGTTGATCGAGGTATCGAACTGGTGAATAAAGAACAGGATGTAGCTGCGGAGCGGATTCTTCGCCAGGGAGTAGCAATTGCTCAAGAAGGTCGAGATCACTACGAAGAGTCGAGAGCCCTGCTATGGCTTAGCGAATGTGCTTTTCTACGTCGAGACTATGAGGCAACCCGCCAACTAAACGAAGAAGCTAGAGAATTAGCTGACCAGCACCTCCAGACGGATACTATTTCCTTCTACTTCACTATTCTCCAAAACCTCGGAGTCTGCAACAGCTACCTTGGGCGCTTAGACTTACAACGCTATTATTACCGAACAGCATTAGACTTCCAACGAAAGAACTTTCCCCGCGACGCCAGTATGCGTGCAGATGCTTTGTCCAATCTTTCCGCTGCATACTATCGAACCTTTATGCTGGATAGCGCCCTGTTTTGGTTTGATAGTACACTTACCATCGCTACGGAAGATCAAATGCCTAGATTACGTTCTATTATCCTTCTAAACAAAGGCAAAATACATGCCTATTTGCGGGATTTTGATCGAGCAATCCGACATCAGGAGGAAGCCCTACGACTGAGCAAAACGGCAAATGATCAAATACTTGGTTTGAGCCATCTCTCTGATTATTTGCAGCAAGCAGGATATCCTCAACAAGCACTTCGGCATCTTGATAGCGCCAGGACCTTAGTGCGGCTAGAGAACAAATCAGACCAGCAGTACTATAGCTTAGTAGAATTAAAAGCTTGTCAGTTATATCAAGCCCTAGGTGATACCATTCGCTTCAGGGAAACGCTGCAATCCTTACTGTGGTATCTTGCCCCTAAGGGAGAAAATTTCCTTGCTGACCGAACTAGAGCCGTCCAATTGTATGCCCGTGATCTTTTGGACCAGGGCAAATACAAAGAGGCCAGGCAGCAGGCAGAGCTAACGCTTGCCTTTACTGACCGGCAGGAGCATCCAGAACTACTTGTCCAAACCTATCAATTGATTGCCGAAGCACTAGCGGTCCAAGGGCAGTATCGAGAAAGTCTCCTCTGGATTCAGCAAGGGCTCATGGCAACAACCCCTGGCTTTGCTTCTGATGATATTGCAGCAAATCCTGCCGTAACAGATATTCAGACGCTAGAATATGGCCTGCCGTTAATGGAGGCAAAAATCCGATATTCCAGACTTTGGTTTGAAGCAGACCAAAATCCACAGCACTTGCTCACAGCAGTCGCTACACAGGCTACAGCTGATAGTCTTTTATTAGAGACCAGACGAGGTATGCGAAGCGATATCTCCCGCCGAATATTGTCTGAACAACTAAACTCCTTTCAGCGTGAATCCATGCTTCTCTACTACCACTTGTACACGGCCCAGCAAGACATCAAGTGGTTGGAGTCCGCCTTTCATTTCTCAGAACGAAGTCGGTCTTTGTTAATCGCAGAAAACCTTGCCAGTAGAGCGGCAATGCGTTCGATTATTCCTGAGGAATGGCAACAAAAAGAGCAGCGCTTGACGGAACGTCTACAGTTCCTCCGTTTACAACTTGCTCAGACCGGTAGTGCAGCCGAACAACAATTAAAACAGCAGGAGTTGTTCGAAACCGTTCAAGTCTGGGAAAGGCTATTGAAGGATCTGGAGTCACGCTTTCCCAGATACCATGAATTGAAATACGAACTCCCTTTCGCCACGCTTCAAGATGTTCAGGAAAAAGTCCTGGAAGAGGACGAACTCATGCTGAGTTTCACAGACCTAGATCAACAAGTGTTGTGTATTGGGATATCTCGCGACACCGTGTTTTTTCAGCTTCTGCAAATGCCAGAAAAACTATCAGCCTTCGTCCCAAGTCTGCGAAATAAGCTTCTTAATCGTTCTGCAGACTACTACGAGCAAGCCCATCAGTTTTACCAAGCGGTCCTTGCCCCAATGGAAAATCATTGGTCAAACAAGCAACTGGTATTGATTCCTGATGGACAGTTATGGTACGTGCCATTTAATGCCTTGCCGACTCGTAATGGTGGACGCTGGGCAAATCAGCAATCTTTTTTAATTGAGAACACGAATGTTCGATGGCTATATGCTGCCCACCGGGCGCTACCCACATCTGGCACGACAGAACATAAGGTTAATTGGCTTGGTATCGCTCCTTTCGGATCAGCCATAAGAGGTGGTAGTTCTGAATCACTCTTACTTAGCCAGCTCCCAGGTAGCCTGACTGAAGTCAAACGGATTGCTGAGATCATGGGTAATCATCGTGTAAAAACGAATATCAACGAAGCGGCAAGTGAAGCCTTCTTTCGCCAACAAGCGCCCTTTGCTCAGGTGTTGCACCTTTCTACCCACGCCACCAGTAACGAATCGGAACCACTGTTGTCTAGCATATTTTTCAGAGATGCCAGTTCACCGTACAGCAAAGTAGAGCCTTTGTACGCCGCCGAATTGGCAACCATGACTATACCTGCGGAGCTTGTCGTTTTGAGTGCTTGTGAAACACAGACTGGCCAGTTGCAAGGTGGAGAAGGAATTGCCGGATGGGCACAGTCTTTTGCTCTAGCTGGTGCACAAGGACTACTCGCCAGCTCGTGGACGGTAAATGACGCTACCGGTCCAGCTCTTATGCAACGTTTCTATCGGGAACTAGAAGGGAATGCTAATAAATCAGCGGCCTATGGGACTGCTCAGCGCGAGTACATCAAGAATAGCGATGCGCTGGCACTCCACCCCTATTACTGGGCAGGCTTTATTTATATCGGTAATAATGATACGCTAAACTGGAAGAATTCTGAAAACGAGTCCAGCAGTATTTCAACTGCTAGCCTGTTGTTTATCGTACTATTGCTGGTTGCTCTATTTTTAATTGCCAAGGCCTACCCCATCTTCAGACAACAATAGCAAGAGCTCTTGAGCATCCGGCAAAATTGGAGAGACCGGATCAGCAATCTGCTTCAAGCTCTGTTCGGCTTTGGCTTTGTCTCCCGTCCTAATGTACGCCCAGGCCAAGTACCATTGCGCCAAATCACGATAGTATTGGTCCAACTGAGCATCACGGAGGAATGACTCTAAAGTAAAGATCGCCTTGGTAGGATCAAATTGAAGTTCAGAATGCCCGAGGTATAGATATGTTTCTGGTCGGGGTTGTTGCTCAAGGTTTAGGTACGAACGAAAATCTGCCGCTGCAGTTTCATACGCCTGGTTCAAATAGGCCGCTGTAGCTGTCTCTAGTTTGGCTTGTGCAACTTCTCCATGGTTGCGATTAGGAGCAAGTACTGTTGTAGCTAAAGGCTTATTGGGTGCGATTTGCCAGCTACCATCTGTTGTCCAATTTGAACTACTTTCTTGCCCTGTGAAGAGATAACCACCTGCCAAACCCAGTACAAGGATGATGGAGGCCGCGATCGATAATAGACGACGTATACTAGTTGATTTTGCTTTAGCTGGGAATTTTGAATCAAGTTTTTTCTTGAATTTCTCCGCAGCAGCATCAGCATCAGCCGTGCTATCAAAGAGGTCAAATCCTCTTGCCGCATGGTGATCCATGGGGTGATCTGGGTTCGGTCTTTTCTTTTTGTCCATAGAGGTAATGCTCTATGATCAACCGTATGGTTGACCCCTTAAGTCGGTTAAATTAATCTGTTCTTCAGGTTACGTCGACCATTTTGAATGGCTGATCGCACCTCATCTACACTCATATTTAAACGTGAGGCAATCTCTTTGTAGCGTTCACCCCGCCAATAAAAGGCAATCAGACACTGCTGTTGTGATGTATTTAATTGTTGCAGCTCCTGATCGAGGCGATTAAAGAGATGTTCTTCTTCAAGATAAAGAGCATCGGACTCCGGTTTTTGCACAACTGGTTCAGCAAAATTTTTCTGCCAGTCCTTGCTAATCTCAATAAGTCGTTGATTCTCTTTTAGTTTGCGAAAGCAATAATTTCTAGCAACAATGAAAATCCAGTCTTTGAAACTCTTAATTTCCGTCTTGGGCTGAAGTTTTCGAACAACTAATTCGCACACCTCCATTGCGGCATCCTCCGTATCTGTCTCATTACGGAGATAGTAGTGGCAGGTACCATAAATTTTATCGGAATAGCGCCGTAGAAGTAAGCCTAGGACAAAGCGATCTCCCGTCTGCTGGTAGCGCAACAGCAGATTCTCATCACTTTCTTCTTCTCGCTTTTTCAGAATCCTAAACATAATGAACACCTAATCTGACAGAACAGGGAGCTGGTGCACAAGTAGATATTAGTTGCTATGGACGGGCGTAGAATGTAATCTTAACCAGGTAAGATTAATAGTCAATATTGGGCCGCATAAAGATGTAAAAAAATGCGGAGCTCAGCTAAACTTTTGGGAAACAGTTTAGTCGACACTAAAGAATGCTTTTCATGCCGATCCAACTAACGTGAAGGATTCCACTTTCGTAGCTGTTGCAAGCTAGCGCGAATATCTTTTGGGGGATCTACCGTGTAAACTATTTGATCACCGGTATCGGGATGCTGAAGCCCTAAGGAGGTAGCATGTAGCGCAGTTCTGGCTAGCAATGGTCGTTCTTCCTTTTCCTTTCCCAAACGATACTTACGACCTTTGATTGTCGAAAGCAGTAGGCTCGATCGGCGGCTGTATAAAGGGTCCGCTACCACCGAGTGGCCAATTGATTGCATGTGTACCCGAATCTGGTGGGTACGGCCGCTCTGGATCTCCACTGAAACCCAGGTGTAGTCTGCGAACCTTTCAACTACTTGAAATTTTGTAAAGGCCATCAAACCTCCTTTACTGGCCACCATCATCTTTCCTGGCCGTCGGGGATCTTCTTGTAAAGGGGAGTCAATTTCTCCCTCGTCTGCAGATACTACGCCTTCAGTAAGCGCCAAGTATTTCTTTTCTGGTTGATGCTCAGAGAATTGGGTGGACAGTGCGCGATGTGCCTCTTTAGTGCGGGCAAAACACATAATCCCACTGGTATCTCGATCTAGGCGATGAACAGCGTAAATCTCACCGTATTGCTGGCGCAGCAGATGTTTTGCATTTACTAGCTTCCCATCAAAACGGTCAGGGACACTAAGCATACCCGCCGGCTTGTTGATCAAAACCAGGGCCGAGTCTTCGTGAATGATTTCTAGCTTGAGCTTATTTCTCATACCTACGGTTTGCCACTAAGGCACTAAAATCATGAATCTTCTTGCCATAGTAGGCCCAAACGACGCTACCTTGGAAGATGCCAGACTTATTGAAAGGCCCAATTGAGTGCTCTGCAATAAGGCGGTTAATTTGAGATTTCCGACGCCACCAATAACGAAGGCGAGGAAAGAAATGCCAATGTGCACGCACTATGGCTCCGATATGACGATACTTTCCTTGGGTAAGGAATAGTATTCCAGCCATTCCGTCCATGATAAGTCTCAATGGCAACCACCATATCAACTTACGCATCGGTTCGTTCTTGAAGCTCGTGATCAGTGTATTGCGGAAATTGAGGTAGGTCTTGCGAACAGATTGATACTCTAATGTTCCACCACCTAAGTGATAAACCTCTGCCGCTGGAATAGCTTTGACTTGATAACCTGCTCGTTTCAAACGCCAACAAAGGTCAATCTCTTCAGCATGCGCAAAGTACTCTGGGTCGAATCCGCCAAAGGCATGGAACAAATCGGCCCGTACAAACATAGCAGCACCGGAAGCCCAGAATATTTCCTCCACTTCATCGTACTGCCCCTCGTCTTCTTCTACAGAGGCAAAAATCCGTCCACGGCAAAAGGGATAGCCTAGCCGATCAATCCACCCACCAGCGGCACCGGCATATTCAAAGGCACTAGGATTGAGCAATGCTTTAATCTTCGGTTGACAAGCCGCCAACTTAGGGTTGGATCGCATTTGATCTAAGCAGGGCTGAAGCCATCCTGGCACAACCTTTACATCGGAATTAAGCAGAACATAGTAAGCCGCTTCAATTTGCCGTAGGGCTTGATTATATCCCTCCGCGAAACCATAGTTTTCCGGTAGCGCCACAACTTCAACCTGAGGGAATTCTGCCTGAAGCACGGCAATAGAGTCATCGGTTGAGGCATTGTCTGCTACCACAACCCGGTGATCTGTTCCGTTCACAGAATCTATCACAGAAGGGAGATAAGTTCTCAAGTATTCCGCTCCATTATAATTGAGTATTACAAGGGCTGTAGAAGTATCGGAATTAGGCTCAACATTTGATTCGCTAGCTGAGGCTGACACCTGTAAGATTCCTCGGGCTGCTACCTCATCTTCATGAAGCCGTTGTTTCAAGGCTTCCATATCTTCAAACTGCTCGTCACCACGTATGAAGTCGATGAATTCTACAGTCAGAACTTCATCGTACAGATCGCCTGAGAAATCAAAAATATTGACCTCAATAGCACGTTCATCGACTCCCTTAATACTCGGGCGATTACCGATGTACAGCATTCCTCCAAACTCCTGCTCCTTCCAATACACCTTCACGGCATAGATTCCATCAGCAGGAATAAGCTTGTGTGCATCTTCTGGCTTTAGATTTGCAGTAGGATATCCCAGTTCGGTACCGAGGTGTTGCCCATGTATCACCGTGCCCCTTAGCTGGTAAGGATGATTCAACCAACGATTGGCATTACTAATTTCACCAGCTAATAGTGCATTGCGAATCTTAGTAGAACTCACAGCAATGTTATCAACCTCCTGCTGTTCAATCTCGATCAGCTCAAATCCTTCCTTCTCACTGTACCAACGCAAGTACTCAATGTTACCTTGACGATTCAAACCAAAACGGTGATCGTAGCCGATAACTATAGTTTGAGGTTGAAAAGTTCCGAGGAGAAAACGTTGGATGTACTCATCCGCACTCTGTTGTGAAAACGCCACCGTGAAGGGTACAACTACTACATTGTCAACTCCAAATCGTTCGAATAGCGCCACCTTTTCATCGATAGACGTCAGCAACTGCAGACTCTTGTCCTTTGGGTAGATGACCTGACGGGGATGCGGATGAAAGGTAATAACGATACTCTCTCCACCATGCTGCCGGGCCAAGCGATTGATGCGAGCTAGAAGTTGTTGGTGACCAGAATGGACACCGTCAAAAGAGCCGATAGTGAGAACTGCTCGTTTGAACTTCGGCAGATCTTCCAACTGGTAAAATACTCTCATGGCGGTGCAAATGTAAAAGAATTTTCCGTAGCCGAAAGTTCCTCTCGGCAGAATTACGAAAGCGTTTCTAGAGGCGGTCCAGCAACCAAGATATTAGGCGCTTCTCCCGGATAATAATAGACATGTCACCAGCCATATCCTGCCCTACTTCAAGGCTATGTCCTTTGCTAGTGATTAAGCCATTAGGAAAACGCACCTCTATTGGAAGTTTGTCTTGTTGAGTTGGAATTTTACTCTTAAATGTCACTATTCCCTCCACTGCTCCATATTGCTGGGCAGGGAAGCTGTAAAAATCTATGATGACCCGTTGCCCTTCGGCTACCTGGCCGGATTCGTCCAGATCTAGTTCCGTCTTTCCAATCAAACTGGATAAAGAGGCAGGAATGACAACCGCTACTCGATCCCCTGCTTGTACATACTGGCGCTCCTGCACGTCGTCAAGAATAACGACACCATCAATGGAGGCTACCAGCAAGTTGTTGCGTCGCCACTGATTTACCGCTGTTTTCAACTGGTCAAAAGTCTCGCGTAATCCTTCCGTAGCGATGGCTGCACTCGTCTCAGAAATAGTTGCAGTACGTTCCAACTGCTTACGCAGTAAACGAATATTCGATTGGCGAGCTTTGATATTCGTATCGATATCCTGCAGGTTTCGCTCTGCTTCCAACTTGAGTCTTTCCGCTTCGCGTACTCTACTGTAATCGCCCAAGAGACCTTGTTGCTGCAGGTTGCGTACGCGGAAGAGTTCTTGCTCGCGACTTTGCAATAAATCAGCGGTGATATTTCTAGTACGAGTATCTTGCCGAATAGCCCGTTCTTCTTGACGAATCTCTTGACGAA
>CAJXOS010000185.1 GCA_913057725.1 uncultured Lewinella sp. | reverse complement strand
TGGTGTAGATCAGGACCAAGTTTTGACAATCATTCGCGGTAGTACCTTCGAAGAGCAAACGGTGGAGAATCTGCTACAAGTTTCATCGGCTACCGCAATGGTGAGTGACACTCTTCCGTACAGTTCTTTACGCGAGCCCGAGTTCTTGCTACCGCTACTACAGGCACAGGTGCAGGCCAATCTGTTTTATAGTGCTGAACGAACAAAACAGCTACAGGAAGACGCCCTGAATCGGATTGTGACATCTCGCGGCTTGGTGCAGAAGGGGGATCTCATCGTAGCCAGGAACAGTATCATTACCGATGAGCTCTACCAGGTACTGTATTCCTACGAGCAAGAATATCTACAGCAGGTACTTTCTAAACAATCGATCTCCAACATATTTATTGGTTATTTGATTCTAACCGCCTTGGTGGTATTGCTATTTGCGCTATACCTCCGCAAGTATGCGCCATTGGTTTATAACCGCTACCCAAAGCTGATCTTCATCTTGATGTGGTTGGTAGTCTTCAGCTACCTGGTGTACCTGATTGAAGGTATTGAAGGCCTCAGTACCTATCTGGTGCCTTTCTGTATTGTACCCATCGTCATTAAGATCTTTTATAATGAACGGTTGGCCTTCTTCACACACGTAGCAGTCGTACTATTAGCAGGTGTACTCTCTTCCTTCGGTTATGAGTTTGCTTTTCTACAGATCATGGCTGGCTTGGTAGTAATCATCAGCAATACCAATACCCGCGACTGGAGTGGTTTCTTCTACACCATCCTCTTCATCTTCCTCACTTATGCAGTTGGATATTTAGGCTTGGAGTTGATTAGAGAAAATGACTTCAACGCCATCGACTGGTCGGTGTATGTGTGGATATTCCTGAATGCCTTTTTCACGCTGCTAGCTTACCCGCTCATTCCGCTAATTGAGCGGTTGTTTGGCTTTGTTTCACCAATCACACTGGTGGAATTAATGGACATGAATAAACCGCTGCTTCGTGATCTGGCGTTGAAGGCACCGGGTACATTGCAGCATTCACTACAGGTTGGAAATCTAGCGGAAGCAGCTGCCCGCCGCATCAATGCTGATCCTTTGTTGGTGAAGGTAGCAGCTATGTACCACGATATCGGAAAAATAAAGAACCCAGGTTTTTTTATTGAAAACCAGTCGGGGCAGAATCCACACGAAGGTCTAAGTCCGGAGGAAAGCGCCAAAATAATCCTAGGACATGTAGATGAAGGTGTGAAGCTGGCTAAGAAAGCAGGCTTGCCAGCATTACTCATCGACTTTATAAAAACACACCACGGCACTACATCCACGGCCTACTTCTACCATAAACACGTAGAGCAAGGCGGCAGTAAAGATGACATGGAGCGCTTCCAATATCCTGGCCCTCGCCCTCGCAGCAAGGAAGAAGCCATTTTAATGATGGCCGATTCTATTGAAGCTGCAGGCAAGAGTCTGAACCACCCAACAGAGGAGGAACTCTACGGGCTGATTGATAAGATCATTGATGGCAAACAACAAAGTGGACAGTTCAAAGACTCCCTAATCAGTTTCCGGGAACTGGAACAATGTCGGCTGGTGTTTAGGCAAATAATGAAGAGCGTTCATCACGTGCGAGTAGCGTACCCAGAAAAAGAGGAGGAGGCTTGATCTTGTTCAATCAAAATGGGAATGAATTCATGCAATAGTTGATCGCAATGAATATTGACCCTGAGTGATTGAATCTGTCTACATGGCCAACCATCAAACATTCTAACTACCTAACCCACTAACTTTTACCCACAATCGTATATTTGCGCACATTCGGCCCCATAGTTCAAGGGATAGAACAAGAGTTTCCTAAACTTTAGATCCAGGTTCGAGTCCTGGTGGGGCTGCTCAATTCCGAGTCCTGACGATTCTGCTGCAAAGCAGAATATCAGGATGCTGGTAAGCTATGCTTCATCAGCATTCGAGTCTCGGTGGGGCTATACTCTAGTTCAGGTCCTGACGATTCTGCTATAAGGCGGAATTGTCAGGATTAACCTATCGAAACTCCGTCCACCATTTTTCTTGAGCTTCAGTAGACACCTCAACCAACTGTCCCAAACCTGGGAGCATATAGTTCATCTCCTGATCAATAGCCGCATCTACGAAATCACTAGGCGGTTCTTGCCAGGTATGTTGGTAAGACAAGGAAAAGCCGCCCCAGTGGACGGGCATGATTTTCTGCACCCCAGCATCAATAGCAGCTTGAATGGCCTCATCTGGAAACAAATGGACAGGGCGCCAGTCTTCATTGTACTGCCCACATTCCATGAATGCGAAATCGAAAGGGCCTTCTCTCCTACCCACTTCCTTGAAGTGATCTCCATAGCCTCCATCGCCGCTAAACCAGATCTTTTCATTGCCGGATTTGAAAACCCAGCCACCCCAAAGTGTTTTTGATCGGTCGGTCAGGCCTCTGCCCGAAAAGTGGCGCGTAGGTGTAAAGGTGATATTGATCGAGTCCAAATCTCGCTTTTCCCACCAATCGAACTCGGAGATTAAATCCGCTTCCACGCCCCACTTGACCAGGTGCCTTTTTACGCCCAAGGCCACGAAATAGCGTTTGGTCTTGTGCTGTAGCTTTTGAATACTAGCAAAGTCCAGGTGATCGTAATGATCGTGAGTGAGTAGGATCAAATCGATCTCAGGAAACTCATCGATCAGGTCCAAGGTATTTTCTGAAAACCGCTTGGTCGGCATCGGAGCAATGGGCGTAGTGTTCGGCCCAAGCATAGGATCAATGAGCAAAGTCTTGCCGCCCATTCGCATCAAGATGGCGGAATGGCCATACCAAATGAACTTACACTTTTCTGCAGGAGCTAGAAAAGCCGCTTTGTCAAAGGGCAAAACAGGCAAAGGTGATTCAGGCTGACGTGCATCCCGATTTGCTAATTGCTTATAGATCATCTTTGGGACATCCCACAAGTTTGCACCGAGATCGGTAAACTCCAGATTTTGAAATGCACCGTCCTTCCAGTTCTCGGATTGCTCATATTTGGCTTCCATTTCGGGGGTAACCCTTCCACCAAACTGCCTTAGAAAGTTGTTCATTCGATTGCTTTAAGTTGGGAGTGCTGCAAATCTACTACGATCACAGCAACTTCGCTTATCCGTTTTACAGAACTTGTTATCCGTTTTACGGAATAGGAGAAAGAGGACTGGGGAACTAATTCCATCACAACTCGGTTTTAGTCGCAAAACACCCCAGAAAACCCATGAAAACCCAAATAAACGACAGCGCGCCCATAGCGCGCTATCCCTATAATACCGTGATACCCTTTAACCGGCAAAACGGAAGCACTTCTATATTAGAACAAGTACAACTTCCCATCTACAGTGGGTCCATTTCTGGTTTACGCAAGCCGGAAATAGACTACCTCGTCCTGGCATCTGACCTTCAAGGCACGATCCAGCAAGATGGAGAAACCTTACTCTTGGGAGAGGTTCTCCCTGAGTTCCTCCAGATGGTCTTTGAGCTGGAATACAAACTCACCGATCTAAACCGCGTCGGCGTGATGCTCTGCGGTGATCTATATGCCAGAACGGACAAGCGAGGGGGCCTCGGCGATGTCCGACACGTCTGGCGAAGGTTCAATGAGCTGTTCCGTTTCGTTGTGGGCGTAGCTGGTAACCACGATGACTTTGGCCAACCAGAAGAACAAGCGGCATTCACACAAGAAGAAGGTATTCATCTTTTGCACGGTGAGGTAGCAGAGATTGCTGGCATTCAATTCGGTGGAATCAGTGGCGTAATCGGCCGCCCTTCCAAACCGAACAGAAATGAGGCTTCTATTCACTTGAAGGAGTTGATTTACTTGCTGCAAGAGAACCCCGACTTCGTACTGCTACATGAGGGGCCAGACAACATCTCTCCTCGCCTACGCGGAAATGTCAGGATCAGGCAGTTAATTGATCAGTATTCAACCTCCATCGTTTGTTGTGGGCACCGGCATTGGGACACTACCGTCGTCAACAAGCCCAATGGTAGTCAAGTGATCAATGTGGATGCCAAGTGTGTGATATTTAAGCTGGAAGAACAAGCTTAATCTCACCAAAATTAGACCTACATCTGCACATTGTACTCCTCTGGAAACTGCTTTGGAATAATTTTGTGATCCTCATCCAAGAGCTGTCGCAAATCAATTTCTATTCCCCTGGCAATAGTAGATATTGGTACATCATTGGCTGAGCCCTCAAAAGGATTCTCCCCTACTGTACCGATCCGCTGCATGGTGTGAAAAACCCAAGACACAATCGTGCAGAACGGAATAGCCAAGTAGGTGAAACACCACCCAAGTGAGGTATTCGCAAAGATATTCTCACTTATTTTAGCGAATTCTGGCACAATACCGAATGGCAAGAGAATCAGGAAAATCCAGACGAACAGATGAGATAAAGTCGCATACTGACGCGGGTAAGGAAAGTTCTTGATTCTTTCTGACTTCCCCTGCAGGGTAAACAGCTCTTCCAGTACATTTTCGAGTTCCAGAAAAGCAAACTCCCATACCAGCCCCTGCTCCTTCAATTCTCTCAGATGCTTGGATTGCAAATAGAGCGTTGCCGCAGCCCTATTCTTTTTACTCAATATATAATTCCACTCCTCCGGTTCTAGATAATGGAAAAGATCATCTTCCAAACTGAAAACCTTTTCCGGGATATGAATCATTTTCGACCACTCCCGATTGGTACGATGTAATTCAAAAGCTTCCCATTTTTTGGTTTGCCGCATGGCATGCCGAAGGGATGTAAGCCAGGCAATATGCCGATAAACTAATACTCGACGGTGCTCCTGTAGCTCCTTCTCTGCCACCGGTATGGAAGCATGCTCGTTGGTTACCATATCCTTGGTTTTCATGCCCCAGGTTCGAGAAGTATTGACAATTCCTCCCCAAATTTTCCGGGCTTCCCAGATTCTGCCGTAGGCGGCATTATTCTGAAAACCCACCATGAAGGCAACTGCTGTACCAATTAAGGCGACTGGCGTCCATGGCACGTGCAAGAAGGTCAATTCGAGGATGTCGTACAACAGTACTGCTATTGTGGAAAAAACAAAGAACCCGATCGTTTCCCAACGGGTCCAATGCAACATTTCCCAGGTAGAGTATCTTACTTTCGTCTGCATTTATTCTGCTTAGAAGTGTGCATTAATGTGTGCTTCAAATCGTTCTAGATCAGCCTCTATTTCGGGGTTCTTCATGACATCGTGGCACGCAAAGGTGGGCAATGCCTCCATACCGAAAAACTTGAAATTCATATGCTGCGGAAACAGTAGATCATCTACCGACTTGCCCGCAAACAGGTACTCCTTCTCGTCGTCAAAGGCTTCTTTCGGAGCATTAAAGGTGAGCGATAACATGTACTTCGTATCAGCCAAATTCCCCCCGCCGCCATAGTTGGCCTTCGGCGCCTCTTTGCTTCGGCCATCACCATTACAGAGCTGTCCGAACATACCTGCGGTATAGACTTCATCCATGTATTTTTTGAAGCTCCAAGTAATGCCCATCCAATTCACTGGAGTTTGCAGTAAGACATAATCCGCCCAAAGGTGCTTCTCTACCTCTTCTTCTACATTGTACTCCTCTTGCATACTGGTAGTCTTTACCTCATATCCTTTTCCTTCGAGGATTTTCGTGGCTTTATCGACCAGAGTGCCGTTTAGCTTTCCTTCAGCAAAAGGATAGTATTGGTGGCCGTTTATGATGAATACCTTCTTCATTATGATTTAATAGTTTGTGTTGACAAGTTTTGCAGGGTTTCCAAAAGTTCGTCCGGGTCTGGGCGGTCACGATAATCCGGTTTGCTTTCTGCGTACTGGATGACTCCGTCCTGGTCGATGACAAATCTCGCTGGCATCGGCAAAGCCCATTCATTGTTTCCTTGTTGCACTTCAAGGTTAATGTTAAACTTGTCGCGATATAATGTCTTCAGGTCTTCCGGGTAGAAGAACTTTAATCCAAATTGTGCCGCCAACGCATTCTTTTCATCATGCAGGATGTCAAAGTTCAATCGCTGCATAGTGATGATCTTCTTCAAGTATTGCGGTAATTCAGGAGAGATACCCACCATCATAGCGTTAGCACCTTCGATTTCTGGCACGTATTTCTTTAGGTTGGCTAAATCCGCATTACAATACGGGCACCATACGCCACGGTAAAACGTCAGTACCAACTTCCCTTTTGATAGAAGGTCGGTGCTAGATACCGTCTCCCCATTCTGATTTACCAGCTCAAATTCCGGAGCCTTATCTCCCACCTTTAGCACCTTATCTTGTATCCCAGATTGCTCCAAATCATGGGTGGCTCGGTGCATGACCTGGAGATAGGAAGGAGGCATATTCCCTTCGATTCTCTTTTTGATATTCTCTAGCTTAGCTTGAAACTCCATTATCTGTTTTTTAGATCAATTGTAGTTGTTTGATTTGTTTTGACAATGCAAAACTGCGCACTATATTTGTATCGTCAAAATGGATTTATTCAATAACTGCAATCGATATTTTAGATAATGAATCTTCAGTTCGTACGGTACTTTGTGATCCTAGCTGAGGTCGGAAATTTCACGCACGCTGCGGAGAAGGCCCATGTGGTTCAGTCTACTTTCTCAACTGGAATAAAGAAGTTGGAGCAGCAACTTAATTGCAAGCTATTCTACCGAGACAATCGCCAGGTCCTCCTTACAGATGAAGGAAAACAACTGCTACCCAAAGCGAAGCTATTGCTACGGACCTGGAATGAAATGGAAGGGGTGTTCTCAGAAGACTACTGTAAACCACTAAAGTTAGGTGTTGTGAGTGAGATAGACTTCAATGCCATTGTACCCTTGATGAAGTCTTTCCATGAACTCTATCCGAATGTGGAGACCCAAATTATTGAAGGCACGGAGGCCGAATTAAATCAGATGTTGAAAAGTGAAAATATCGACGGCTATTTCCAGAAATTTATCCCTTTCGATCATACCGACCTAGAACAACGTCTTATCAGAAAAGACCGTCTAGTTCTGGCAGTTCCAAACAATCATCCATTTGCAGTCAAAAGCAAACTTTCCCTACAGGCTATTCATGAGCAGAATCTAATTGAACGGACCAATTGTTCATTGTACAGCGAAGTGGAGGCCCGCTTAAAGCAAAGAGATATTCATCCCAGGATTGCCTTCCGTGCGAAGGGTGATGATATGGCAAAAGCACTGGTCGCCTCTGGCCTAGGAATATCGCTAGTTCCAAATATCGAAATGGAGTACCCTAACGTAAAATTCGTCCCCATATCTGATGAGCAATTTGATCGAAAGATCTTCTTAATTTGGAGAAAAGGGAATGTATCCAAGACTATGAAAAAGCTATTGCAAATCTGAGCTTGTACAGTACGCATATATCCCTTTTTTCATTACCTTAGGGATAGTAAAACAGGCCCGTACTCAGGCCTGACTACTCCTCTCCCCTTCTTACCAATTCGAGTCTTTTTTGAACAGCGAAAACTTTGTTCAAGTGATAAAAGCTATTTGCCGTCTGGTATTTCTATTGCTATTTGCAATACAGATCTCTTTCGCCCAAGAAAGTGCATTCCATCAACAGACCATTGACTCTGCCCTGGTATGGCTGAACGCCAATATTGTAGAGAACCCTGAGCCATTCCATGACCGGGCTCTGCGAACACTGGAGCGCAGCTATCAAACCCAGGACGTTCAGCTGATGGGGGAAGCGCATCAATTGCTCTTCCGCTGGCATAACTATCAGCTCCTATTTACCAGAGATTCTATCCTCTATCACGGTGAAAAAACAATCCACTACTATGAAAAAAGTGGAGAACGAGCCAAGCTCGCTGCTACTTACGCTGAGTTGGCTATCGAGTATCTGGACGAAAACAAACTCAAACGATCCGAGGAATTGATTTTCAAGGCAATAGCCATATATGAAGAACTTGAAGACCAGCAAGGAATTGGAGCAGCCTACCGAAGATTATCAAGCGTCTTTCGAGATCAAGATATGCTCGATTTGTCGATCCAATACGGCTTGGAAGCGGCGGCTATGACTGCTGAATCGGGTGATTATTATACCAATGCCCTGGCCTGGATGGGCCTGATCAGGACCTATCAGTATGCAGGACAATTGGACAAAGCCATTGAGGCCGCCGGCAAATGTATCGAAGTAGTAAACAATGAAGTTCCTGAACAGGTGTTCATTTTAGCTAGAGCTTATAGCTTTCGAGGAGGAGTGCGAACAGAAATGCAAGCGTACGACCTGGCGATCGCGGATGGCCAAATGGCCTATGACATTGTCGAAGGTCAAATTGGCGCTGAGCGACCTGCTACCCAAAGCTATCGGGAAGGTATTGGCAAGGCCTATTTGCTACAAGGTAAATACCGAGAAGCATTACCTCACCTACTTGCATCAAAGCAGGCCTATATTGATCTGGGAGCAACTCATTTACCCGAAATGGAAGGACTTTACCAGATGGTAGCCGACTGTCAATATCAAGTCGGCAATTATCAAGAAGCATTCTTAAACCAAGCCCTGGCCCACGAAGTTTTCGACACTCTGACCCAAAATCGTATCGCTAACTTGGAGTCAGAATCTTTGATCAGATACGAATCAGGAAGAAAGGATCAAGCGCTAGCAGAGCAATCCACTATTATCGAACAGCAGACCAGGATTCAGTGGCTTGGTAGTGGATTAATCGCCCTTCTGTTACTTTTCTTGGGTACGCTATTCTACTACTTCCGTAAGAATCAAAAAACGGCCGCCGCGCTCAGGGTTAAGAACCAAGAAAATGAACTCTTACTCAAAGAGATCCACCATCGGGTAAAGAATAACCTTCAGGTGATTTCGAGTTTACTGAATATCCAATCGAGAAGTATTGAGGATACGGCGGTGAAGAGTGCTATCCTAGCCAGCCAGTCACGGGTGCAGTCTATGTCACTGATCCATCAGAAGCTCTATCGTGGAAAGAACTTGGCGGCGATTGAAATGAAAAGTTATTTACAAACACTGGCGGATAACCTCATCGATGCCTATATAGAAGACGAAGAGGTCGAAGTCCATGTAGACATGCAGGATCTGGAGTTGGATGTCGACTATGCGATTCCCGTGGGCTTGATTGTCAATGAGCTCATCACCAATTCTTTGAAATACGCTTTTCCCAATCAGGAGGAAGGAGCTATTGAAATCAAGATGGAACAAAACCAGGAGGAGATCATACTCAATATTGGTGACAATGGTGTTGGCAAGTCCTCGGAAATCACTGCTGTTGACGGTAGTGGCTTTGGCAGTGAACTCATTGAGTTACTAACCATTCAGTTGAAAGGTGATCTGGCTGTGAATAGTGACAATGGGTTCCAAGCCAGACTCCGCTTTCCAATCAAGCAAACAGCACAAGCCGCCTAGAGATATGCGTACCATCAAAGTACTGATCGTTGAAGATGAGATGATCGTTGCCAAAGATATCTCTTATTATCTGGAGGAGTTGGGCTGCGAAGTATGTGGGCTCCTAATGGAAGGAGAAGAAGTACTCCCCTTCCTCGAAAAAGAGGTACCGGACATCATCTTGATGGATATCATGCTCAAGGGAAAGCTTGACGGCGTGAGCACCGTGCATTTGATCAAGAAGCATTATTCTATTCCTATTATTTACCTCACTGCCAATACCGATGATCGTTCCTTTGAGTTGGCTAAGGCCACTCAGCCTTTCGCTTTTATAGAAAAGCCTTTCAAGAAAAAAACACTTAGACGCACTGTTGAACTCTTGATCGAACAAATTACCGCTGAACAAGAAGCTGAACCGGAGACGATCCTGCTAAAGGACAGAATATTCGTGCGGGAGAATAACAACAGCATGGTCAAAATCAAGCTGGAGGACATTCTCTACGTAGAAGCAGAACGAGCTTACTGCCAAATCACTACCGTGGAAAGATCTTGCTTGATCACCTCTTCTTTAAGCCAGCTGGAGCAAAAGCTATCTAGCCCCTTCCTTATGCGTGTGCACCGCTCCTACCTTGTAAACCTGCGGCAGATAGAGCGCATCGAAGAAAACCAGATCACCATTGGCGATAAACGCATCAGTGTGAGCCGTTCTTACTGGAAGGACTTCCTCAACAAGGTTAACATTATCTAGTGTTCTGTTAAAGCTCAATTTGAAAGTAGGGCTTAGTCATTTAATGCTACGCATGGCAGCATACCGCGAATGAAATGAGCCCCTTCTGTCAAGTATGAAAGACAGCAGTTCTGCCCTCGACGTTCAGTCTTTAGCAAAACACTCTCCCTCCATTCCATTCGGAAAAGGATTCCGTCGTTCGGAAAGGATTCTGGTCATTGGGAAAATGAGCAAGAATATGTCCTTGCTATGCCCGCATATTGGGTGGTGTCAGGCATTTCGAAGGCAGTGAATAGTACTTTTCAAAACACCTAAAGTTCATTCCTTCTAAGTAGGCTTGTCTTCAGTACCTCTGCTAATGATACTGTAGCCAGCCTAGCATCTGCCCCTTACAATTTCTTTAATCAACATCGTACCGCAATGAATTTTTTTGAGCAACTGAGAACAAAAACCGGCTACTTCTATATTCGAACACCATTCACCGAAGGGAATGAGATTATTGTGCAAGATGCAGATTCTTCCCCCGACGGAATTCACGGTCATCTTCGTACCGGTCATAAAACTACGACACCGGAGTGGGAACAGTTTGAACAGTGGTTGATCTACCCGGAACCCGGAAAGGAAGGTCAACTGCGCATTGTGCAAAAGGCCCGCCCACACACCTGTGTAACTATGGAACCGGGTAGGGTCAAGATCCTTCCCAAAGCGGATTCAGATGGACAACGCTTTGTTGTCCATAAGACTACCCCGCCTAAGCATTATGCGAACACTAATCCCGGTGGGCAGTGGTTCAAAATCCAGTGTGTTGCAGGTTATGAAAAAGGCTTTGGTGTGAATTCAGTTGGTATTCCATTCCTAAGTGATTACAGCGTCAGCGAAGAAAATGATCGCACCAAATTCTGGTTTGAACCGGTCAATACTTTAACGCCGGATCACAGTAAACTGCAGGCCGTAGCAGCGTACGACTTCACGAAGAAACCACAGGATTTTGACGGGGAGACAAAGGGTAAACAGAAGTTCAATAAGCAGCGCATTTCAGTAGAAGCCATACCCAGCGCTATGGTAGGTAGCGACGGTTACTCCGCCAAAATTGAGCAGATTCTCGACAACCCTTACTATTACCTAGAGTATTGGATATTCTGGAGAGAAAAAAATGAGAACACCTTGACGGACGGCATCAGAAAGACAACTGTGACGATCACAGATGCTTTCTCAAAAACGACCTACGAAAGCATTGAACGTACCATCGGTCACATGTTCAGGGCAGAAATAGAAGCAGGTTACCAGCCACCTAAAGACGAAGGTGGTCTATCCGGTTCCATCAAACTTACTTATCAGTTTAACAGCCAAACCAAGCGCTTGAAAGGAAGCTCCAATCAAGTGGATTGGTCCAAGGTGGAAACGGAGGAAAGGACTCTCCCCAGCCTGCCCGCCGATCAGTCCTACAATACCGAACGCGAATGGGTGCCCATTCACCAGTACATCCTGAAGGATGCCAAGGGCAATCAGGTAGAAGGTTGGGAATACGAGGAGAGTACCAGACGCCACTTCCAGAAGATGAAATACTAAGCAAAGCATAGTCTTTCTACCAGCAACGCCAGCTCCGGACTTCGGTCTGGAGCTGGCGTTTACTTTTATAGGAGAAAGAAAAGTCCTACCCCTTCATCTCCGCGTAATACTGATAGTAGTACGGGATCGTTTCAATTCCTTTGTAGTAATTGAACAGACCGTAGTGTTCATTTGGTGAGTGAATAGCATCACTGTCCAAACCAAAGCCCATCAGCACACTCTTCACGCCTAGTACAGACTCAAATAGTGCAACAATGGGGATACTACCACCTTCGCGCTTAGGAATCGGGGCTTTACCGAAAGTCGCTTCCATCGCCTTGTGGGCAGCCTGATACTCAGGAGTATCCGTTGGAGTAACTACCGGGTAGCCACCATGGTGCGGATGAACCTCTACCTGCACCTCGCCCGGTGCAACACTGGTGAAGTAATCCTGGAACAGTTGCGTAATCTTATCCGGATCCTGATTTGGAACCAGGCGCATACTGATCTTAGCGAAGGCCTTACTCGGCAATACAGTCTTAGCACCCTCACCGATGTATCCACCCCAGATACCATTGACATCCAAGGTTGGGCGAATGCTGGTGCGTTCCAGCGTAGTAAAACCGTCTTCACCACGAACATCACCGATGCTCAAATCCTCTTTATAGTTTTCTAGGTTGAACGGCGCCTTGTTCATTTCAGCCCGCTCTTCCATAGAAATCACCTCTACATCGTCGTAGAAGCCTGGGATGGTGATGTGCTTGTTCTCGTCCATCATGCCTGCGATCATCTCGCAAAGCACATTGATCGGATTACCCACGGCACCACCATACACACCAGAGTGCAGATCGCGATTTGGTCCAGTCACCTCTACTTCTACGTAGCTCAAACCACGTAGACCAGTGGTGATACTTGGTGTATCGTTATTAATGATGCTGGTATCCGAAATGAGGATCACATCACAAGCCAGTTTTTCTTTATTCTCTTCCAGGAAGTGCCCCAGGTGCTCAGACCCAACTTCTTCCTCCCCTTCGATCATAAACTTGATGTTGCAAGGTAGGTTATCGGTTGCCATCATGGCCTCGAAAGCCTTCACGTGCATGAACATCTGGCCCTTATCATCACAGGATCCGCGAGCAAAGATCGCTCCATCCGGATGCAGCTTGGTTTTCTTGATAACCGGCTCAAAAGGCCCACTCTCCCAAAGGTCTAGCGGATCTGGCGGCTGCACATCATAGTGGCCGTATACCATTACGGTTGGCTTGGCAGCGTCGACAATCTTCTCTCCGAAAACGATCGGGTGGCCAGCAGTTTCAATCACCTCTACATTGTCAGCTCCGGCCTTGGATAGGTGCTCGGCAACTGCATCAGCGGTTTTCCGCACATCTCCGGCATAGGCAGGATCGGCACTCACACTAGGAATCCGTAAAAGATCTAGAAGTTCTTCCAGAAATCTTTCCTGATTATCCTTGATGAATTGCTGTGTTGTTTGCATATAATTTGGTCTCATTTTTGCCTGTAGTAGGTTCGCAAGTGTATAAGGGCCAGGCAGCACCCCTTCTAAGGCGTCAAATATAGGAACGTTCAAGGGTATTGGGAAATCTAAATTAAGAATTAGCCCGCTTCTTGAATTTTATGTGACGTTATAGTCTGAAGTTGTCTAAAGTTTTACGCCCAAGCTTCCG
>CAJXOS010000184.1 GCA_913057725.1 uncultured Lewinella sp. | reverse complement strand
ACGCTAGTCCTTGTTCATTTGGAGCATGGATGATATGGAGAACATTTGAAGAGTTTGGGGCAGTGCCGTATATTTTTCCATCGGGGGCGGACATCAATTGTCCAAAGGTAGTTTGAAGGGTAGGAAAATCTGCAACTGTATAACCATCATAATAAGCTACAATTTGCCTACTCTCCATGATGTTTTCTTGACTTAAATCAAATTGATAAATCTCTTCGGTAGCGCTAACATAAAGAAATTGGTTACTGCCTGAGATTGAGGCTCCTGTAACTCCTAATGTGTCGTCTGGGAAATCAATGAAAATAGGATTGGATAAGATCCCATAGCAACGATCAAAATCCAAAATATGAACGCCATTAGTAATAGGGTTTATTCTAACATATTTTTTGCCATCCGGGGAAAATGTTGTTGGCCCTGAAGCTTGGTAGTCTTCGATTCCAAAATCAATGCCTTGCTGCATACTTAATTGTGGACCCTCAGGACCATAATAAATGATATGGAAATTGCCACGGGTTTTTTCTTCTAAGATTACCCACCAATCTCGACCGTTTGCATGTTTTACTGCTGACAATCTTGACGAAAATGTATCCTGAGAAACCAATTGATCAATAGTTGTAACTTGTCCAAGTCCTCCATTGTGATTTGCATTTATTTCAGAGTACAATAAGGAGGTGAACTTTAATGTGCTTTCGTCTAATTTCATATGAAAAAGACCATACTTGTTAGAATTTGCCGGACTAGGAATAGGAAGTAGGCCTTGGATGCTAGGATAGCTATATGCACAATACTGCTCATGTCTTATTCCAGCATTAATCGTATCTCCATTTTCCATGATTTCGTGCTGAGCATTCATGATTTTGCATCCATTGGTATAGAACACCAACTCCCCATTCTCATCACAGATAGTGGCTGTAGGATCCAAGAAGATACCTAATTCAAAGTAAGATGCTTCAGGTACGCCTGATTTAAAATCTAACATAGAACCACCAAACTGCGTATCCGTTGGTAGTAGTCTGGGAGAGCCGAACAGCCAGATGGCATCGTGCTGAATTTGAGCCACCAGGGCTAATATCGAGAAAGAAAAGTATAGGAAGAGAGAAATACGTTTCATCTTGTCAAGCGTCTATTATTGTAATATGATGGCAACCATGCTTAGGGTTGCCATCACATCGGTAGAAAGATTTCGTGTTTATTTCACGATTAGCTTTTTCGAGTAGGATTGTTCATCTTCTCCAAGATACTGGATAATGTAAACACCAGGGATCAAGGTGGAGATATCTAGATCAATGCCGTATTGCTTATTAAACGTTTGTTCCAGTAGCAGTTGACCTTGTAGCCCCCACAGGCGAAGTGTTCCAGACACAGCATGATTAAAGCTCACTTTCGTTGTGTTAGCAGTAGGGTTCGGCGCAATATCCAGATAAAGCGGAGCTTCATGTTCCTCTGTAGTTTCATTTTCAAACTCACCACTAGTCTGCAAGGCACTGAATGAAATTCCTGTAATTGGATGACAAATCGGGAGATAAATTTGCGCGCCTAGTGGAGCCAAGCCGTGTGTGCTGGGGTCCTGTTCAGCTAATGTCAAAATGGCGGCAAGATCTGCGGGAGTGTTAGTCCCGAGTAGACGCTTTACTTTAAAGTTTTGCAGTTGCCTGTAGGCGTCTTCATGAATGTTCATTGAACTAGTTTGATCACTCATCACAGGCAATGCCGAAATAGCATTTAAGGCCAGTTGGTACTGCTGTTGTAAATTCTGTTGTATTTGAGCCTCATTTTGCACCTCCATTTGAAGCGTTTGCAGGTGAGCTAGTTTGGTAGAGAGAAATGTCTCATCAATCTCTTCGAGTTGCCCCGCTTCTGCCCGATCTGCATTCAATGCCATAAGGGCCTCTAAGGCCTGTAACTGACTTGCTCGCGTCTCATCCAAACCATTTTCGAATGAGGAGGTCAATTCAACTAGGAGACGAAATTCATGATCGACAGCAGCAGCCTTGGTGTAGCTTGCAGAATTTAATTCACTAAAAAACGGACTGATAGAAGTAGCGCTGATACTTGGCTGAAGTCGGCCCTTCAAAAACAAATGCCTACTCATATCCCACAACCCAGCAGCAGTCGTACCGAGTTGTGTTGGCGAGGCACCTTGAAGAATGGCGGTTTCTTTAGGTGAGAATGGGTCGGGGGTAGGACCGGTCTCTGAACAGTAGTTCTTTTCTCCACCCACAAAGCTAAACCATTGATTACCTCCAGGAAATCTCTGGTTTGGGAGGATTGATGGGTCTGTTGATTCAACAAAGAATCGAGAGAGTCCTACGTCGTCGAGATCTCCCCCGTAATAAGCCGCCCACTCCGGATATTCGTAGTCAGCCAGCCAGGTATTGCCTTTTCGATCTTGCATTCCAGTTATCCCTCCGACGCTTCCATCCGGTACACCTACTAATAGACCATATTTATGATAACCAAAACTGTTAGTACTGATGGTAGCGTTGTCACAGTCGCCTTCTATTTTTAAACCCTCCTCCGTCCAGTCTGAATCATTGGAACAGAGCGTCACGTTCTTGGCTTCGTCTAGGTAAATTGCTGCGCGAGCTGAGAAGTCATCTGCTACGCCGGTAATCGGCGTGTTGAAGCTAATTTCATGATCAAAACCATCGGCATTTCTCATTCTAATGCCATATCTGCCTTTCTTAATTCCAAAAATGCAATCAAAATAGATCTCATTTTCTCTGATTAAGAAATTATCTGCATTCCCTGCGTTTACGCTGATACAGTTTAAGTTTTCATCCATGAATAATTCAGAAACGGTGAAATGATTGTTTTCAATCAGCATGAGATCAAGCGCTGGAAATTCCCCAGTAACGAAGATTCCCAGGTTGCCTTGGTCAATATCAAAAGTGTTGTCGGAGATGGTGTTATGTGCCTCTGAACCAGAGGCAATACTGCGGAAAACGCCTACGCCGATGGTGTTAACTAAGTCCAATTTAAAATTGTTGAAGGAGATGTCTATCTCTTCTGCATAGAAGTTGTCGTAGGAAAGGACACCAAAGGTGTTGGATTGAAAGGAGTTGTACTTGCAATAGAGATTGGCACCTTCTACCAAGATTCCGGCCTCTGGACATCCCTCAAAACTGGATTGTCCCCGAATCTCGTCTAGAGGGGGCACATACACACCTTGAACACTTAGGGTACCATCCCTTAGATAGATTCCTACTCCACCGCCGTCGTTACCGAACACCATATTTGTGAAGGTGCCGCTCATGACTGATACTACGGAAGCTTCGGCACGAATCCCGTACTGTAGTCTATTAAAAGTGTTCGGCCAATTAAATGCGCCAATATCTGCCACACAATTGTTGAGTTCAATGCCGGCGTAACCCTGTGCAAGCCCATTATTGAGCGCGGATGTGGAGGTAAAGGTGTTGCCATTGAAATAGTCAATGAAAAGTGCACCTGTTCCTGAAGCGCCATTGGTATTTCTGAGTCCTACAACATTTCTATTAAAAGTATTTCCTGCCAGACTTAGCTTGGTGGATTCTTCTGCGGAGACGGCATTTAAGGCATCTTCAATTCTACAGTTGTTTAGAAGTACTATTCCTCCTTGTTGCCCTGTAATCCCTCTCCACATGTTAATACAGGCAAAGAAATTGGAACCTTGCGCAAATAGGCGATTCTGTTCTAAGGTGATTACTTCAGCATTAGGGCCCATTCTTAAGGTACAGCCAAAGAAACCCAGAGGGGCATCCAGAATTAGTCTTCCGTTTACCTCAATATTTTTTGTGAAGTAACTGTTAAGTCCAAACAAGTTGATAGTACTATTGAGGGTGGAAACAAAGGTGACACTGCTAGGGTTTTGTCCTATAATGATATCAGGTGTAAAAGCATCATTTTCCTCACAAAGCGTAGTTCCTGAGATTTGAGGCGGTGATATCTGAGCACAGTTTTCGAGAAATAAACGATGCTGGCTACTTAGCTTAGTAGGACAGAAGAGTAATAACGATAAGAATAATTCAAAGATTAATAATCTAAAATTCATAAGAGAGAGGTTTTGTAAATGAATGATTGTTTATGGCAATGGATAGCGTCCTAAACTGGAAACAGTTTAGGGAATAGCGTTAATGAATACACCAGTTGTTACCCTTGCACAATTCATGGTGTGCAGGGGGTTCAGTTAGGTGTAGACATACGAATTAGCTTGAACTAAGTTCAAGTTTTAAAAACCTGTCTGTTACAAATTGTCTTTATTGGAAAGTGAAATCAAAAAGAATACAGAGATGCAACTGCGGTATAAAGAAGAAGTCTTGGAATATTTGTAATTGCCGTAATGAAAGGTAAGTTTAAATTAGATAAGTAGCAAGTAAATATTGAAAATTAACTACATTGAATGTATTGCAGCACTGCAGTGTCTGCGATTTTTTTGGCCATAATATATCATCACCCCTCCTTCTTCCCCAACCGAAAGGCATACCCCAAACCCACTGCCCACGTCCGATTCTTCAAGGGCTCGAATGGATTAAAATCCACAAAGCCGTGGTAGTAATCCGCTGAGATGGCTACCTCACCTGGGCCTAACCTATAGCTGAAGCCAATACTGCTGTACCAACCAAAATCGAGGCGGTTGATATTTTCATCTACGCCTTCAAAGTCAAACGGCCGGTTTTCGTTCGGTGGTGGATTGCCAACATTGAAGGTTTCTACCTCTCGGTAGCCACCAGTCAAGTACGAAAGGCCAGCACCGGTTTGTGCAAAGGTGGAGAATCGACCTCCTAGACGCTGTTTGAACTTGAGGTAAAACGGTAGCTCTACATAGTTAAGGTACAACTGCGCTCTAAAGCGAGGGCCAAAACCGTTGATAAAGCCAATCTCTCGTTCACTGCCTCTGCGCACGTAGCCGGGAGCTACGCCTAGTGCTAGCTTTGGACTTAGTTGCCGGAACACCTCAATACTATATCCCCAATGGGGAATGCGGAAATCGTAAGCTTCAATAACAAAACCGTCTGGGAAGGTCAGCCAGGCATTGCCAGTTTGAGCTTTTACACCAAGCGTGGTCTGTCCTGACAGTTGTAGCGTAAATACGGAGAGAAGAAGGATCGAAACCAGTAGAGAACGCATCACTTTTAGCTAAAGGGTTTGGTCCTAACGAAGTTAGTCAATTCAAGTGGTCTAATCCTCATCATTAGCTTTGCTGAGTGGGAATTGATAACCCAGCCCCACTCCCCAATTGCGATTGAGGGATTCATTTTTTTGATCTACATCGACAAAGCCATAATAGTAGTTTCCGGAAAGGATAATTTGCCCGTTACCGATTGGGTATCCTAGGCCCAAGCTACCATAACCTCCAAAATCTATGCGACTAAGCTCTGCGTCCGAAAACTCAAAATCTAAGTCTTGAGTGGTGGTGGTGGCTTCCGAACCTATGGTAGTAGCTTCGCGGTACCCACCAGCCAAATACGATAGCCCCGCTCCGAACTGCCCATGGACCGTCAACTTGCGGAAAATATTGGTCTCTATTTTAGCTAAAAAGGGAAGCTCCAGATAGTTGAGAAAGAGCCGGGCCCTAAAACTCGCCCCCACAAAGAAGCCATTCAGAAATCCGAACTCAAATTCAGTACCACGCCTACTGAAACCTGGGGCTGCACCAATTGCAAAATGATCGTTGATGGGCTTGAAGACTTCTACGTTAAAGCTGTAATGTGGAATATTCAACTCCTTATCGCTGCTACGAAGACTTAGGGGTGGTTGCTGCTGCCAGGCCTGCCCGTATTGGCTTTTTATGGTCATCGTGGTTTGTGCCTGAGCAACAGTAGTAGAAAGCAATGTAATCGTACAGCAAATCAAAAAAGAGCGCAGCGTTTTCATGACTAAGGGTTAGGTTTAATGATCAGTTTGTGGCTTGTTCCGTGGTTTTACTAATCGGGATTTGGTAACCTACGCCAAGCGCTAGATTGCGATTCTTGGAGGTGTTCTTCTGGTCAACATCAATTTGACCTTGGTAGAACTCAAAACTGAACTTCAGTTCGCCCTTGCCAATCGGATAGCGTACACCGGCAGCGAGTTGCCAGCCAAAGTCAAATCGATTCAACTCCGCATCGCGTTCGTCAAAATCGAGCTTCAAGCGTTGGCTCATTCCAAAATTAGGCCGTGTCTCTCGATAACCATTGAGAAGGTAAGAAAAACCAGCTCCAGCTTGAGCAAACCATCCTAGTTTTCCTTTCAGTGGGAACTTGGCCTGGAACAGAAAAGGGAGCTGCAAATAATTGAGGTGTAATTGTGCTCGGAAAGAGGGAGGGCCAACGATTAGGCCATTCATGAAGCCAAATTCGAAATCTGTTCCACGTCGCATAAAGCCTGGTGATACCCCTAGGGCGAAGCGTTCATTGATGTCTCTAAAGAGATCAGCACAAATACCAAAGTGCAGGATCGATTCTTCCGACCCAAAGAGGGGATCATTAGGCCAGCTTTGCCACGCATTTCCAACCTGTGTTTTTACTGTCAAATTGGTCTGGGCATTGGACCAAAAAACGGTTAACAGTAGACAAGAAGTGATTAGGAGTGCCAGTCGCATACTTCGATATTTGTGCTAAGCAAGTTATGGATTAATCTAGTTTACTGAGGCTTATTTGATAGCCTAAACCAATACCCCAATTCCGATTCAGTGAGGTATTGTTTTGGTTCATGTCCAAGAAGCCGTAATAGTGTTCACCACTCACTCGAACCATTCCTTTTCCAATTCTGAACCCGAAACCCAGGGTACTCGACCATCCAAAATCAAAGCGATTTAGGTTCTCGTCTTGGCCATCAAAATCCAGTCTGCGCTCCTCCATGGAAGGGATAGTGCCAAAGAAGGTAATCTCTCTATATCCACCGGCGAGGTAAGATAGACCAGCTCCGCCCTGCCCAAAGATACTCAGACGCCCGGCTATTGGGAATTCTACTCGCACCAGTACGGGGAGTTGTACATAGTCAAGAAAGACGGTCGCATCGAATGCTGGGAATGGTGCAACTAAATCTCCAGTGGGAAAGAATCCTGGTTCGCATGCTGCCCCACGACGCATAAATCCGGGAGCAACGCCGATCGACACACGATTGGTGAGCAGTCGAAATATCTCAGCGGAGAAACCATAATGAGAGATGTTTTGGTCGTAACCATTAATGGGGAAATCATCTCCGTAATTTTGCCAGGATTTTCCGTTTTGCCCCTTGATGGTCAAGGTAGTTTGGCCATGAAGGGTGGCCAGGGAAAAAAGCACTACGGCTAGGATAGATAAGAGTCGCATAAATCATTGTTTTTGATGGTGGGGTTATCGAATGGTGCCAAGGGCATACTGATAGCCCAGGTTGACTGACCACGCACGATTCTCTGAGGTATTGTTGTCATTCACATCTAGGAAACCATGATAGTAGCCGGCAGAAAGTCTTAACTGGCCAAGCCCCAACTGGTAGCCTACACCCAGGTTAGCCTGAGCAGCGAAATCATAGCGATTTAGGAAACTGTCCTGTTCAAAATCAATGTCTCGACGTTGCTGATCCCCTTCAATATTATCAAGAAGCAGATCCCAATGGCCATTAAGTAGATAGGAGAACCCTCCTCCCGCTTCAGCTGAGAGTACCCAGCGCCCACTAAGCGGCAGATCAAATTTGGCCAATAGCGGTAGTTGTACATAGTTGGCGTAGATCGTAGCATCAAGTACCGGCTGAAAACCACCGACAAAACCAGGGAAACAGGCCGCACCGCGCCGCATGAACCCAGGAGCTAGCCCAACAGACAAGCGATCTGATATTGGATAATACAGCTGAGCGGAAACACCATAGTGGGTAATGCGCTGATCGAAACCATCAAAGGATGTTGCTTCACCGTAGTATTGCCAAGACTCGCCCGTTTGAACTTGTAGCCCTACGGCCAATTGCGCGTTGATTTGTAGAAATGTGAATAAGAACACAGTCAGGATAAGTAGTCGTTTCATCTGTTGAAATTTTTTCTGCGACTGCGGCAGAATGCAGAATCCCGATAGCTATCGGGACGGCACATCTGGAACCGCTTCGCTCTCCCATGATCTTCTTTAATCATATCCTTAAGTGATATTGTGATTAAACAAGATCATGCTCGTTTTATAATTCTTGTTTTGGATAACTACTCAGCTAAGACTTCGGTGTATCCGAAAAGGGTTGGGTTCGCTTTCTCTCGCTTGGTAGGTACCGTGCTAAACTTGTTGTCCGGCATTTAAACTCAAGCATCCACTTTTACTTTAATCCCCACCGCTTATCTTAGCACCATGGATCCACAACTCGCCCAAACCAGTAGCTTCCGGTCCCGAGCGCTGCGCCTAATGCTTTGGGTGGCTGCCTTCTGGTATTTGGTGGCCTTCTTCAAGACGGTCTACGACTACTTTTTGCTGAAGAATAATGGTGGCGAAATGTTTGAATTCGTCAACTGGCTGGCGGGGGTTTGGGTGGCCTGTACGATTGGTCTTTTGCTCCTTGGGCCTTTTATTATCTTCCTCTTGTACAGGACTTTACGTGCGGCTCCCTACTGGAAAGTACTGATCTATCTATTGGCTGGATTTACCTTTATTGCGGTCGTTGCCGACTTGATTGCTATGCCAGTGATCTATGCCTTGGATAATGACACAGCCCTGTACAACTCGGAAGGCTTCGTGTATGCCTTGTACTACCTACAGACTCCCAATTTTCTGGCGGTCTATTCCTTTTGGCTCTTGGTGACGGTCCTAACGGTGATTGTGATTCTCGTAAATGAGAAGTATGGTCCTGGTATGTTTGGTAAGCTGCTATTGGGGCAGTACTACCGCCCAAAGCGGGAAGCACGTGTTTTTATGTTCTTAGATATGCGTTCTTCAACAACCATTGCGGAGGAAATCGGCGAGGAATCCTATTTCAATCTATTGAAGGACTGCTTTGCCGATATGACGGGGCCAATCCTGGACAATACTGGCGAGATATACCAGTACGTAGGGGATGAAATTATCGTGTGCTGGCCATTGGAGAAAGGTATAGAGCAGGGCCGTTGTGTGCGTACTTTTTTTGGTATTAAGAAGCGCTTAGAGAAGCGTTCAGGCTATTATCAAAAGAACTATGGGATTAGTCCAGAATTCAAAGCTGGCTTCCACTTTGGGCAAGTCATGGCGGGTGAGATCGGTGTAATCAAGCGAGATATTACTTACTCCGGTGATGTGCTCAATACTACCGCACGTATTCAATCCAAGTGCAACGATCTTGGGGTAGATCATCTCATTTCAGGGCCGCTGTGGAAGAAGATAGAACACCACTTTCCGGAAGGCGGTGAGCAAGTCTCTGATCAAATGGAGCTGCGCGGCCGTCAGGAACGCATGGACCTTTATCGTGCATTTTAGAAACTACCGTAATACCATTACCGATATGACGATTCAACTTCGCCTCCTTCTTTGGTACGTCAATAATCTGAAACCCCGTGTAGACCTGAGCAAAGTGTCTGCTCCAAAGTTGCGAGCGGTCAACCGCAAAGAGTTGGAGAAGTTGCGGTGGATCATAGATGGCCCACCTTGCAAAATGGCTCAAGTAAGGGATGATGTTTTTTCAGCCCGCGATGGTGTCGATATTGCCTTTCGTTATTATCAGCCGATTCAGCGGAAGGGGAGTGCCGCGATCTTGTATTTCCACGGTGGTGGCTTCGTAGATCGTGATCTAGACTCTCACGATAAGATCTGCCGACGCTTGGCCATGATGAATCAAATGCCAGTCTTTTCCATTGCCTACCGGTTAGCGCCAGAGCACAAATTTCCGGGGCCAGTAGAGGACTGTTTCGATGCCTTCCAATGGTTGGTATCCAAAGCCGCAGATTATGATGTTGATCCAGAACGAATCGTAGTCGCTGGCGATAGTGCCGGTGGCAATTTGGCAACGGTAGTTAGTATTCTCGCCAAAGAAGCTGGAGGTACTTGCCCCTGGCGTCAAGTCCTGGTTTATCCCACGGCAGACGCTCGGCTTCAGCACCCATCTGTAACTAGCTTAGGCCAAGATTACTTCCTGACGAAGAACTTGATGCAGTGGTTTGTAGATCACTATAAAAGAACGGACGATGATCTCACCAATCCACTAATGTCACCCTTGCTGCACGAGGATTTGAGTGGTCTGCCCCCCGCCTTCGTCTGTACTGCCGACCTGGACCCGCTACGCGATGAAGGTATGGACTATGCTGATAAGCTTAAAGCTGCCGGCGTTGAGGTGGTCTTCCATAACTACATGGAGGTGATCCACGGCTTCTTCAACCTGCGTCGCGTGATGCCGCGGGCCAACGAGCGCTTACATTTGGATATTCAGGCGTTTCTCGAAGAGTAGATCATAATTCTTACTCTTTAATGAATTTGCCGGTATATAGTATCTCTCCCGCCGTTTGTAGTTGATACAAGTACATGCCAGCGGGTAGGCCTGCTACACTAATTGTGTGAGTGGATTGTGCATCAAGCCACTGCTTTGATAGGACGCTACCCATCGCATCCATTATCAGGAGTTGACCTTGAATAGTGCTATTACCCCGCCATTGAAAGCTCACTTTATCTCTTGTAGGATTGGGGAATACAGCTATTGATGATCCATAGTCTCCGTTGTTTTCGGTAGAGACCAAAGTGCACTCGCCTAACATGTTTGCATCCATCCAATCTAGGCGGTCACGAAGCCAATCCTTGAAAAAGTTAAGATCTTCTTCATAGGTGTCTCCAACAAAGCTATTCGGCCAAACATAGGAGCCCAGTACCTGCCAGCGCTCGAAGTTTCGAATCCTAGCTTCCTCCAGATGCGTTGCAGTGCTATCGATAAATTGAATGAGCTGATCAGTGCTTAAGGTGGTCTGACGGAGTTCTTGCCAGCGGCAATTGATGAGATCCTGCATATCTGGATCTTCCGTTAAATCTACAATCCAAATAGGTCTCAAAAATCCTTGATTCGCCCAGATGTACGACCAACCCTCAGGGGCTGGATCCTGGTCGAAGTCAAAATTACCATAGCCCAGATTTAGATCCCACAGCGGACCAAAGTGGATTTTTCCGCCATTGCTATCCTTGCGCTTGTACATGTAGGAGCTAAACTTGAAATTGTCGATATGCTTCGCAATTTCTGTAGCTATCCAGTAGTCAATCCAGGACGGTACATCGATATACTGTTCGTAGATATCACTGATAGGGCCGGAGGAATTGATTATGGCTGATTCGAAATCGGTGACGTAATTCTCCAGGTAGGCTTTCTGCTCACTGGTAAGCTCATCGCCATCTGGATCATTGAATCGATAAAACAGAAAATCAGTATAGGGAGAGTACCAGCCGCTTTCGGGGCCCTGGTCATCTCGTTCAATACTGAAGATGTATCCGCCTGTGAGTTCATCGCCAGAGGTATCCTCTGGTCGTAAATTAGCGATGTCTACGCGGTTATCATCTCTTTTGATCTTTTCCATCAAGACATAGACACCCATGTACTGCTGATTGATAAATAGCTCGCACCAGCGTGTGCGGGGAGCATACTGCCCCATCTCTCGACCTAGGTGAAATGAAAATACATTCCGCATGAGACTCTTATCGCTGAAAGGACCATGGAGTATCCAATCATTTTCTTCGGGCATGCCTAGTAAAGAGACGTTATTGTTCTCGCCATTGGCAAAGCGCGTTTCAAAGCCATAGTTCTTTTTGGGGAAGAATTGGGAGGAAGATCCCCTGGTTTCAATCCCTATAAATCCGTCATAACCATTCGGAGGATCCGTTAGGAAGTTGCGGTTGCCAGGGCCATTATCCACAACTCCCAGGTGGGCCTCAATTTTCGGCTCATTGGGTATGTCAGTCCCGAATGTATTGATGAATAGCAGTGGGAGGTTCGAAGAGGAAAAAGGCTCCACAAACCAGTCTGGCACTGCTTGGTAGTCATTTGAAGTATCGGTGATCCCTAGTATTAGGAAGAATAGGGAAGATAAATCCGAAGAATTGATGCCCACGTTGTGGACCTGGATGGCCAGTGTATTGGTCCCATTTTGTAAGGCTTCGGCGGCGAATGGGTAGGGTTCTGGAAGCCCACCTTGGTACAGTAGCGCCTCACGATCAGTATAGGGTTCATCGTCGTAGGCGGGTGGTGTGCCGACTGTGCCAATGTTGGCCCGTCCGATCTCTACGCCATTCAAATAAGCGACAAAGGCATCATCGTAATCAGCATAAAGCGCGATGCTTGCAATGACAGCTGGGTCAATGATCTCAAACTCCTTGCGCAAATAAACGGATAGGGTAGGAGGAAGTATCGTATTATCATCACCATCACTGTAGCCAAAGCCACCTTGACCTACTTGCCAGGAAGCGTCATTGAAGCTAGGTTGATACCAGTCAGATGGTGGTTCGGAATTGCCTAATCGGTAGCGCCAATTCTCCTCTGCAACTACAGCGGCCTCCCAATGATCGATAGATTGAGCGTAACTGAGAATAGGTAGAAAAAGGAATGCGAGAAGCCAGCGTGTTTGCGTAGATATGTCCATAGGACCGTAAAAATAGCAGTTTTCGGAATTTGGAGAATGCGGGGTGATGAAACCCCACAATCTCCTCCTCACCTCCAATATCAACCATTTTACTTTAGGAGTACTCCCAGCGGGTATCGATCCCGCTTCTCCGCCGTGAAAGAGCGGTGTCCTAGCCAGTAGACGATGGGAGCAGATGGGGAATCAATCGGTGACCTGCTGTCAGCCATCTTTTTGACTCCCCTGTGTTGCCTGTATAGGATTTGAACCCATATTTCAAGCTTCGTAAGCAAGTGTACTATCCATTGTACGAACAGGCAAGAGTGAAGTGAACACCATAATGTTGTGTACAGCCGGAATAAGCCCTGCATCTAGGGATACTGTATACCAGCATTATCAATGCTACTTCCTCAATGTCTACCGAATACAAGCACTTTGGATAATCCAAATTGGTCTTGTATTCGAGTATACTTTGCTCGAAAGGTATAGCCGTCGCTAAACGCTTTCGTTAGCTCAGTACAAGAGGCTGGATTCGAACCAACAACTGCCGGCTTCCAAAGCCGCCGCTTTGCCTTGTTAAGCTACTCCTGTATGGTTAGTGGTAAAGTTTGCATCTAGTGCACGTACAATGACAGTGCGATAGGCTTGCAATCTTTACAGTACTAGGTACTTGGTAGAAAGTACTTGGATTATCTGGTGTTGTGATTTCCTGAAAGTCCAAGTACCAGGTACCTTATACCAAGTACGATTAAAAATGAGGTATGAAAGAAAATGCTTGAGCATCCTTCAATACCTAGTTTACCTTAATCTGATAATAGAAAATTGAGCATCCTCTTAGCCGAGGTAGGAGGGGCTAAGATCAGCGACGAAGGGGTCGCGGTCGCTCGAAGGAGCGTTCCGAAGATTGGCTGTATGTTGAGAAATAAGAAGCCATGATGCAATAATTGAATCGAGAACTAATGGGTTATTATACCGCTAACGAAGTGGTTTGGGCGAAGCCA
>CAJXOS010000183.1 GCA_913057725.1 uncultured Lewinella sp. | reverse complement strand
CCGCCTAGCTAAAAACTTTAGACAACTTCAAAATCAAGGAAGTGGAATATAGGTACTATCTCCAGGGACGGTAGGGAATTCCTTGGCCGCCCAGTCTGCTTTTGCCTGTTCGAGCCGATCTTGACTGGAAGAAACAAAATTCCAGTAGAGAAAGCGTTCCTCCGGAAATGGCTGTCCCCCAAAGACTAACAGTTTAGTGCCAGCTAGTAATTCAACACAGCACTCATCTTCCGTTTTGGCAATGAGCATCTCTCCTTGCTGTACCAACTGATCCTCCAATTTCACCGATCCTTGAACTACTACTAACGCTATTTCACCACGTAGTTGTCCCTTGATATCTAATACCCCAGCCGATTCTGCGTAGGCATCGATCATGAACAAAGGGGAGTAGACGGGTAGGGGAGACCTACGTCCATATCCTTCACCTGCGACCAAGGTTAGATGGATTCCCTGCTCTTCCCATTGCGGCAAATCTTCTTTAGGAACAAAAGCAAAATTCGGTGCCATTTCTTCCTTTTCACGAGGTAAGGCTACCCAAACCTGATAGCCATGAACAGGATAGGTCCCTCCATCGCGTAGATGCGCTGGCGTGCGTTCCGTATGTGTAACACCGTAGCCGGCAGTCATGAAGCCCACAGACCCCGGCGTGATCACCTCTACTGCACCGGTATTATCGCGATGCTCAATTTCTCCTTGTAATAGATAGGTGAGGGTAGATAAACCAATGTGAGGATGCTGATCAACATCCATATACTGACCCGGGCCAATGGTGGATGGCCCCATATGATCAATGAAGGTGAAGGGACCTACTTGGCGTTTACGCCGGAAAGGAAGCAGTCGTCCAACCATGAAGTTGCCAATGTCGCGACTGCGCTCTGCAACGAGCATCCTGTTGTTTCCCATATTCTTTGCTTTTGAGGTGATCAGGAATAAGGTAGGTCTTTCGTTTTGGAGCCCCAAATAAAAAAACTTTGGAGGGGTATTAAACTTTTATTTGGAACGATCGTTCTAGTAGATGTTGTTTGTTGTTGAACGATCGTTCCAAATAGATTTTTCACTACATAAATTTTTGTTCAGATGAGTAAGTTAACAGGAAAAGTAGCCATTGTAACTGGCGGAAATAGTGGTATTGGTTATGCTTCCGCTGCGGCTCTAAAAGAGGAAGGAGCACAAGTTGTTATCACGGGCCGTTCGGCGGAAAAAGTGCAAGAGGCAGCTTCAACCTTAGGTGTTACCGGCCTCGTAGCAGATGTCCTTGATTTAAATGCACTCGATCAGTTAGTGGCTCAAGTAAAGGCAGAATTCGGTACCGTAGACGTACTTTTCGTAAACGCCGGTGTATTCGAACCAGCACCAGTAGGACAGATTAGCGAAGAGATGTTCGATCGCCAAATGGGAATTAACTTCAAAGGAGCGGTATTTACGATCGAGAAGTTTTTGCCGATTCTCAATGACGGTGCCTCTATCATTAACCTCTCCTCTGTAAATGCCTATACGGGAATGCCAAATACCGGAATTTATGCGGCTTCTAAGGCAGCTATGAATTCATTCACCCGTACCGCAGCTACCGAATTGGCTCCTCGGAAAATTCGAGTAAATGCTGTAAACCCAGGTCCTGTTTATACGCCGATCTTTGGCAAGACAGGTATGCCAGAAGAACAGCTTAACGGCTTTGCCGCAGCTATGCAAGAACGCGTACCACTTAAGCGCTTTGGACAACCAGAAGATATTGCGAAGCTGGTCACTTTCTTGGCCTCTGATGATGCATCCTTTATTACCGGTGGAGAATACAATATTGATGGCGGCATCAATATCAATCCGCTCTTAGTCGGATAAAAAATTTGCTACTTTTTGGAGCATTTGTTCCAGAAGGCTAGTTTTACTGAAGCCGGCCGTCAATGTACCGTATTGATGGCCGGTTTTACCTAATTTGCAGCTTATGCCTAGGACGAAACAGTTTGATGAGAACCAAGTACTAGAAAAGGCGGTAGACTTGTTTTGGAAACAGGGCTATCATGCCACTTCTATGCAAGATTTAGTCGATCACCTGGGTATTAATCGAGCAAGCCTCTACGCTACTTTTGGTGATAAGAAGCGATTGTTTGTGCGAGCTATCAATCACTATCGTGCAATCAATGCAGTAGGCATGTCTGACTTCCTTCAATCGGAGTCCGATGTCAGGACAGGAATGCGAAAGCTCTTGGAAAAGGCAATCCTGGAAGCCCACGAAGATATTGATCGGAAAGGATGTTTTGTGGTAAACACTACTACAGAACTTGTGCCGGGTGATGCTGAAATTGAACAGCTGGTCGAGGAGAACAAAACCGACTTTGAAGAACGCATCTACAGCTACCTCAAGCGGGGGCAGACAGAAGGGCAGTTACCTTCTTCGAAAGATGTGAAGGCAATAGCCAACTTGATCTTTACGCTGTACAATGGCATCAGAGTAGTAGGCAAGATGTCTCCTACTAGTGAGACCCTAACAACCACTGTAGATACTGCACTCTCACTATTGGACTAATGACCTTTTTCTTCGAAGAAGTTCACTAGTCGTTCGAAGCTACTAAGTTTAGTTGGCCAATGCTTTTCCTTGCTGTACTTATCTTCTTCAGCTGCATACGTTTCTTCACCACCTTCGTATGATTCATAAGAGCCTCCTCCGTAGCCATCTACTTGATGTTCGTAGCCGCGTTCAATTGCTCGTTCGATAGCGCGAAGTAGGAAGCTCATCTGGAAACATTCATTTTCACGATCGCGGATGGAGCCACCTCTACGCCAGGCTCTTTCGTAATGCTTGATGATCTCCTCTTCCAGGGTTTTGATTTGTTCATGTTCACTTTCGGCCAATAGCAGCACTGTCAGTACATTGACTAACCTTACCTGATCACCGAATTCCCCACGATCACTAGATTTTTTGCGCAATTCCTCGAGCTCATCATTGAAATAAGTAGCTACTGGTTGATAGCCCAGTGCTCTTTTGCAGGAGTCATCATCATCCTGAACAAGTGCAACAGCCAGCCAGCTTGTGAGGGTATGATAGTGTTCTGAACTTTGATGATCCGCAACACTCAGTCTTGCTTTGTCATAGAAAGATAAGGCCTCATCCAGGTACTCATCTGCCATAGCAGGGTCTGGAGCAGTAAGGAAAAGGCGCTTGTATGCTACTCCCATCAAGCTGAGTCGTTCCGTGGTGGCAGCCAGCTGCAGCAACACATGCATGTTTTGAACGGCGCCGAGCATCTCCTCGTGGACCTGGTCCTTTTCGCTTTCTTCCGTTGCTTGGTGCCATCTTTTCCTGCACCCCGCCATCTGGATATCGTAGTATTGCTCTAGCGAACGGAAACTCCAAGTTGCTTTTGGTGCTTTCCATAGCTGCTCGAATGTGAAAACCGCTTGCTGGTAGGCACCAATTTCAGCATAAATGGCGGCCTCCATTTCCGTGATCTTTGGCGTTCGCAGGTTTCGAAGTTCCACAGCATCAATAATCGCTTGCAGCTCCCGGTCAAGTTTCTTGTGGCGCTTGCGTATAGAGGCGGTTTCATCCAGTAGTTTTTCCAGGTCGATTATAGCCTCTTGCGGCAATAGATAACTTATGCCTTCTGATCTACGATTCCGCCCACCAGGAACCAATTGGTAATCTTCATCGCCATAGCATTGATACGCTCCCCAGGTGTGGGTATTGGGGAATCGGCGGTAGCACTGTTCACGTGCTTCTTTTACGGCTCTGCCAAAGGGCACACCCGCTAGCATCTGCTGATAGAAAATGGTGGCAAAGGTCTCAGCCGCGTCATCATCGACAGCCCAACCAGCAACCACAACAGCTTTTACCCCCATGTTGATGAATTCTGTACCGACATTGGCAGCCAATCGATGACGTTGCTGAAAGTAGCGCTCTTTATCAGGATCGACATCTCCCAAGTGGCAGCAATTGACAAAGACCAATTCTGGTGTGCTTGAACGTTGCGCTATCACGGCAGGGTCGAGTACAACTTGATCATCAAGCAGGATGCCAGTACGTTTGGTCGTCCGTGTCTCCGAGCGCCCAAGGTGGTTTAGTTCTTCGGTTACTTCATAATCGACCACGCCATGGCTCGCGATGTGCATAATCTTATATTCCTCAAAGAACTTCGTGAGAATGTAGGCGTAGCTCTGTTCGGTCAATAGATCAACGGCGAAGCGCTCTCGGTTTAAGAGTTGTGCCACCTTTTGAGCCTCTCGCTTTGCACCCGGTAGTTGTGGTAAGCGACTGCCAGTGAGTTTGGGGTCACCAATAACCAATGCGCTCAACCGATGGATAGGCTTGATAATCGGACGATCGTAGCTGGTGGCCAATTGGCGAATAAAGCCTGTACGGACGCAGAGCGGATCGCCACTCTCTTCCTCAAAATGCAGTAGCTCCCACGGATAACTGGCCGTATCCTGATCGAGGATCAGCAGGATGTTATGTTGGTTACGGAAGGAAAGTTTGAATTCATTGGGCACCAGTAGCTCAAAGAGTGTCTTGGACAGGGAACGGTTCCATTCCGTCTTATAATCACTGGCTTCCAGTAATTTGTGAATGAGTCTAGGGTCAACCGTGGAGGTACGATCACTCACTCTAGCGTGCCCGGTGGAAGCAGAATAGCGAAAGATCGGTAAGCCGCTTTCATAATCACGATCTGACCTAACATTTAAGCGCATCCACCAATGTTGTTCATCGGCAATTTGTAGCAAATCTCGGCTGCCTTCTACCTTATGTAGTTTTCGATCAAAACGAATGGAGTAGATGTTATTCTCTCGTTCGATTTGGTCCAGGATATAGAAGGTCTGCATGGCCTTGTCTCGGTAGATCTCGATGAACTCCACCTTTTCTATGTAGGGCAAAGCAGCTGCTCTTCCTCGACTACTTTCTTGCAAGTTTTGAACTTTTGCATTAGCCCGAGAAACACCTTCCAGGACTGCATTGATGGATCCAGCTAGATTCAGCATTCCATAAGCCGTACCGATCAACAGCGGCGTAATTCCTAAGCTTTCCCGAGGAGGATTATAGCATTTCGCTGCCTCAATAATGTACTCTCGGCAAGCCTGCTCCACCGTTTGTGTTAAATGCAGAGGCGTCAGATCTTCAGGGGAACCAATACCTACCACCACCGTCTCGATGATGCGCCGACCGTCAGACAACAAGACCAAATTAGTATTGATATTCCCAGGATAGTTGCCGAGGTTATGACGCTTGCGTAGTTCTCCCTCCAACAGCACATCAAGAATGTATTCTACACCACGTAGACTTTGCTCCCGAAAATGACCAACTAGAATAGGGTACTGCGCATATTTCAAGTGCCCCATCTTAACACTCACCTCAATCGTCTGCTTTTGCTGCTCTTCAGTATCGTATCGCGGCACAGGCTTCATACCTAGAACGTCAGCAACGAGTCCCTCTCCAGAATCTGCTAAGATGCCGGGGCGTTCCACACGAGGCCTATCCGTATGTTCTGGCCGACCAACTCCGCGCGATCGTGCGGTGTTTCTTACATCAGCCAAAAGCTTCAGATGCCCGGTTTTCCCTTTCTTCAGCAACTCCACTAAAGCGTCAAAGTGGCGTTCATCATTCACCAATTCTCCGTGGGTGGTGTCCTGATAATAGGTTGGTAGCAATGGGTTTCCTTGCTCATTCGCAGGTACTCCCAATTCCCAGGTGACACTCCCATCTCCTTCTTCTGTGGTCGTGAAGACCAGCTTCATTTGATTGTTCGCGTCTTTACTGATATGATCTTCCAACTCGGCCATATCGTACGACTGGAAGTACTTACTGCTGTACCAGGTATGCTTGATAGCGATGTTGTCTACCGTTTCTTCATCGTGGCCTGCTATGTAGATCATCTTGTCATAACCTTCAATCTTGGTTATGGCCTCCAAGGTGCTCTCCTTGTAATCCTGAAAGTCTTGGAGTTGTTTTTTTGTTGGTAAGACCCAAGTCTTTTTATTTGTGACCTCCTGCAACAGTTTCCAAAGTTCTTGCTCCTCAAAACGGTGTCCTTCTAGGGGCATTAGATCATAGAGGCCTGGGTGCTTTGAGAATACCTTGAGTAAATCTTGTTTTCGAGGACCAAATGATAGTTTGGCTAAGCTCCGGATCGTCGTGCCGTAGCCGGTCAAGGTTTGAGCCATGAGGTACGAACCCCGCCAAGGGGTACCCAGCATAATGAGCGCTGGCACCTGTTGTTCTCGCAGTCGGTTCCAGGTAACACCTCCATTGTGCAGTATCATGGCCCGAGCTACAAGCCCACCCATAGAGTGAGCTACAATCTGAATAGACGGAGGATCGGCGACCGTCCTGATTTCTTCGATTTTCTTTGCCAACAGTGCACCGCTACGAGCTGTACTTAGGCGCCAATCAAATGGGAAGACGATCACATCGTAACCCTCACGCTTAAGGTAAGTAACCACCTTTTCGTAGGGCGTGGCAACCAGAGAGGTTGCTTTAATGTGAGCGTTGTTCTTTACCGTTAAATTGAGCAAGTTGCCAGCTGCAATCTTGCGGTATTCAATCCAAATTTCTTCATCATTATGGGCGAGATTGGAGCCCATAATACCTGGTACTAGCACGACCACTGGTTTCTTACCGTTGAGTCGTTTAACAGCCAACGGAGAAATATTTCCATTCGGGAATAAAACACCTCGGTCGGTATCGGGTCTTGATTGTACTACTGGTTTGTATCCTTTAGGCGGATTGCCTGCTTCTGCTTTAAGGCCTTCCAATAGTGCTAGCTGACTATCGGGGTGTTGGAAGTAAGCGAAGTGGTTGATATCGCCGCCGCTAAACAAGCGGTAGTAGGTCGTCCGCTGTCTTTGGAAGCCAGAAAACATAGCATCTGTATCGACTACCCAGTCGTTGTCTCTCCAGAACAATACGCGAGTAACGAAAAACGCCAGGGTTTCTTTCCATTTGCCTTTTTGTGCCGTACCGGAAATAATATTTAAGGGGCTGTCTAAGGATTCTACGGGATGATTGAGTAGATCCTGAAAGGCAGTGTCCGGTTTCATTACTGCGAGCCCCGGAAGCGCATCTGGGTTCGCGCGCTGTTTCACTACGGCAAGGAGCAGCTCCTTCAAGGCTTTGACAGGAGGAAGTAATTCTCCGCCAGTGGCCTTGGTAATTAGATTCAATAGGACGTTGAGGAAAATATCCAAGCGTTCTGTCATTAGCCGCGTCCCCTGTGAGGGGCAGGCTACTCGTACGTAGCGTTCTAGTTCTAGCTTCTGCTTTTCCAGCAGCTTATTAATCTTCTTTAATCCAGCTACTTCCCGTTCGAAGGGTGTATCCTCTAGCAAGTCGATTTCTTGTGGCGTAAAGCTGCTTTGGGCCGCTCGGGCCAAAAAGTCTCCGACGATACCTCCCCTGGAATGGGTGATGAGATGGATAGGGCGTCCCTTCGGAATGAGCGGTAGCAAATCCAGCAAGTTATCTACCGGGCTCTTGGACAAGGTGAAGTGCTCAAAGGCCATTACTTGCCCCCGGTAGCGCTGCCAGAGACTAGACCAAACATGGCTATTGCGTAAGCCTCCAAATGATCCTTCTGTATTGGATCCAGTACCGTGAATGAATAGTAGCAGTGGAAGCCCGGGTGTCAGCTCTTTTTCGGCTTCTGCCGGTATGTTTTTGGTTAAGGTAAAGTCCTTATTCAAGTAGAATAGACCCTCTTCCGGAACGATGCGTCCTTCAACACTACCTGCCACCCACTGGGCTGTGAGCTTACTAACCGGAGCTTCAAAAATGTTTAAGGCTTTTAAGATCAGGTCTCCTACTGCCCCACGCTCTGTACCACCGTGGGAAAGGCGTAAAGGGATTTCAATTGCCTCACTGTCAGATCCCGAACCAGATCGAGTGGCTTGCTCCTTAAGTAGAGCTTCCAGATCCTCCGGCGGGAGTAACCAACTGCTGTCATTCGCGAAGGTAAGTTCGATGATCTCGTCTTCATGAACGTCAACCTCGATGGCCTTATCCGCAGATGATCGACTGCGAGATAATTCAAAACTAGCCTTTAAAGGAAGGTCAGACTGAGATACCGTAGCGGCGGTCGCCGCCTTGCCGTAGAATTTGAATGTCATAGGTCTTAGGCACTAAAAATCAAAGAAGTGGGTACGCTTTCCAAATGTAGGGAAAAATTGCCGGGAAAGCGGATGTCACGTTTTGCGGGTAATGTGCTTTTAAGAATAGAGCATCTAATTAGATCATACAATAGTTAAAACCATCTGCTTTGAGTTTTCATCAATACGGGTGGTTCATTCAAAGTTATTCAAAACGCAAAATCTCTCATTATGTTAGTTTCAACTAGTTTCAAAAAAGGATTACTGTTTAGTAGTTATCTAGTTTTTCTCCTTCTATGTGCATTCTCTTGTACTAAGGAAAAGGTAAGTATGGTAGTACCCAATGATTTTTTCTCTTTCAATACTAAGGGATACCATCCTCGATTTGAGCACCTCTCCGAAACGAAAAACGCACTCTTGCAACCGAGCTTGGCAGATCTTCAAGACTTACAAGCTGATCTCGAACAGATGGAGGCGACGTACCACTTTTTTGCTTCCTGGGAGTCGCAGTATGGCAGTCCATTCTGGGATTATACCACGAAAGACTTATCTAATATGGCTGGTGCATATCAACTCGCCGTACCAATCGTGCGAGGAGATTACGTCACTGCCGTTTTGATCGCCAATGTAGGCTCTGATTACGAGTATCGGCTATTTGAACGCCAAGATATCCGAAACTTCGTACGCTTAAATTATAGCAGTCTAGCTGATTATGCACCCTGGCAAATCGCAGCAGCCAAGTTGATGCAATTCGATTTGTATATCCACGGGAACAATGAGAAATCCTTTACCGAATGGGTAGTACGTAGCTTTGAAGGTAAAGGGCTCGTTACCGGAGATGAGAAATGTGATATCGTCGAAGTTTGCTTTTCCTACATAGACTGGGAAGACCCTTCTATTGTGTGGACTTGTGCCAACGTTATCACCTGTGGTAACAGTAATCCTGGAGGGCCAAGTGGGCCTGCGGAAGGAGGTGGTCCTAGTTTTCCAGATGAAGAGGACTTCCCGGGAGGGAATGGCCCAGCGACCGGGAATACGGAAGAAGAATCTGATCCCGATTTCGAATTCTGTGGTGGGCCATGTCATGATTGCTTCTTTTCCAGATGGCTGGTTAACCTAGAGCCTGAGAATTGTGACCCTACTGCCTTTAGCTCTCCGGGGGCTTGTACAATTATTGGTGAAATTACACAACCCGGAAATGGCTGCACACTTGATGCATTTATTCGCAAGTCGGGTTTAAATGGATCTTGTGATATACTCAATATCCTTAGTGATCAGAGTACCGCCACGGTCGTCTCTTCAACCAATCAATGCTACATTCGATACATCTACCGCGGGCAAATTATTGCCAATGAAGACTGTGTGGGTTCGGGAACCTCAAATGGCGGAGTAGGAGTAGATGATATCCTTTCAATTGAATATGAGCTAGGTACCACCATCGTACTCCCGCGGCATCAGCTGTATGACATCTATGAAACAGGTACCTACTTGATTGATTCTACCTTTCGCTGTTACCATGACTGCGGTTGCTACTAAGGTTTGAATCCCTCAAGGCGAAGAAACTTCGGATCTAAATATAGATCAGATCCATACTCTTTCTTTTTGTAAAAAATCATGCTTTATGAAATTCCTACTATTTCCTACGCTACTAATTCTTTTGATTAGTTGTGGACCAACCAATTCCCAGACACCTTGGCCTGATATTGAAAAGCGCCTGGTTGAGATCAATGAGAAGTATGAATACTCACAGATTACGATCCAGGAAATACCAGCGTCTGAGAAGGAAAAGCTAATGAGTCTTTCACCAGAAGAGCTCGAGCGAACCTTGGCAGAAATCGATAAACAGCAGGCAGCCGATCATGCTCGTGTCAAGGCAATTTCGGATAAACAGAAAGCCAAGGTCGAAGCCTTTGAGCAAATCGTATTGCCGCTTATAGATGCAGCGAAGTCCAGGGAGGAATTTCATAGGATTGTGCTCGAACACCAGCAATACTGCAATGAGGAGATGATAGCTGAGGCCAAAGCTTGGTTGGCGGCTAACACGCCTCAGCCACAAAACTAGCATCCACAAAAAAAAGCGGTGGCCAATTGGCCACCGCTTTGGATACAGTCGAGTGAAAACGGTTTATTTATTGAGCACCCTGTTCTTCCAGGAGCTTTACAATATTCCTATGACCAGCAGAACTCGCAGCTTCCTTTGCTGATCGGAAACCCATGATATAGCTGGATTGATTGGGATCAGCACCATTTTCCAAGAGTAGCTTGGTGATTTCGTAATTGCCATTGCGAATGGCTATTATTAGTGGAGTGCCAATTCCGGCCGCCGCCTCATCAGGTGCCGCTTTTTGCGCAAGCAAAAATTTGACTAAGGCCATGTTTTCTGAACGCACTGCGGTACTTAAAGCTGTACCTACGCCAGGAGCCGAGGCATCCACATCGGCTCCTTGTTGAATAAGGTATTCAGCTGTGGCTTGGTCGTTGTTTCTGATAGCCATGATTAAAGGAGTACCAACGCCTGCACCGGCAAGATCAGGATCAGCACCTTCCGCTAAGACGCGCTTGATCATTGGCATCTTACCGTACTGAACAGCCTCTGATAATACAGTACCTACACCAGGTACTTGGGTGTTTACGGAAGCACCACCAGCTATGAGCGCATTCAATGCTTGTTCTGATTCACTTCGAGCGGCCAGCATAAGCGGAGTACCCACGCCCGCTCCTGCTAAATCCGGATTAGCACCGGCATCGAGCAGTAGTTGAACCATCCTAACGTTATCTTCTCTAGCTGCATGAGATAAGGCTGTTCCCACGCCCGGGGAACGTACATCTAGATCGGCGCCTGCTGATCGAAGCACACCGATGGCTTTTTCATCATTATTACGGGCTGCCTCCATCAGAGGGGTGCCCACTCCAGGGCCATCAGCATCTACATTGGCTTTCGCATCGATGAGTAGCTGCATAGTAGAGTGCTTCTCATGCCGGGTTGCGGCAGATAGTGCTGTTCCTACGCCTGCCACACTTACGTTCGGATCAGCATTTTGGCGAAGTAGATACTGGACGGCTTCGTTTTCACCATGGCTGGCAGCCTGTAACAGTGGAGTACCAACGCCCGCACCTGAAGCATTAATCTGTGCTCCCTCGGCTAGTAGATGTTCCATGACAGGTAGGGCTCCACCCGCTGAAGCGCGTGCTAAAGGGGTGCCATAGCCTGGGAGGTTAATGTCGGTGTCAGCTCCTCTGTTTTGCAAGAGTTGGACCATCTCTAAATGCCCTTTTCTGGCGGCAGCCATCAACGGTGTTGGTTCACCATGCGCTTTAAAGTCGGCCTCGACTCCTTCGTCTAAAAGCAGTTGCGCAATAGCGACATTACCTGTCTTCGCTGCAGCTACCAATGGCGACTTTTGAGTGTGCCAGGTGTAGGAATCTTCTTTGATTTCCGTAGAGAACCAGCAGTTTGGATCAGTCGTTTTTAATAGCTCTGTTACCTTGCCAATATCTTGAGCCTCAATTGCAGCTACCAGTGCTTCACAGTCCTTGTCCTTTTTGATGGGGTGTTCATGGTTATGACTGTGAGCAGGGTAGGCATCTGCTAGATGACTTAAATCCAATAGTTGTTCTAGCTGCTCGAGCTGAGTCAGGCTAGTCCGGAGTTCTACTAGCTTTCCTTCGGAGTCGATTTCTAAGTTGGCACCGATTTCGAGTAAGGGCGTTAGGGATTCCATGATCTCTTTTGAGACCTCATTCGAGTAAACCAGGCAATCCACTTCCAAATCTTCAAGGATCTCTCTGACACGGCCTAGGTCATTTTTTTGAATGGCTTCCTCCAGTTCTTCACATTCACTGACGGCAAGTATTGTTTGGTCCGGAAAACTGTCAGTGGACACATTCAATTGTAAAGTGACCGGCATCTGGTCGGCGGTCCATGCAGCATTTTCGGACACCTCATTTTGTTCCCAATTGGTTTCAGCTGCGGGCTGTGCACCAAAGGTATTTGGTGTGTTCAGGAACAACAGGGCAGCAAGCACTAGTGGAACCGAGAAGGCAAACTTCCACATGCTGTGCGGGTTTGATTTCTTTGCATTCATTTTAAGGATACGTTGTTTAAGGAGTGATTGGTTATAATTGGTCGTAACCGTCAGTGGGTGATGTTTACTGGCGATTCTCAACAAATTCATCTGATAGCGCTGTGGATCAGTAGCGCGCTCTTGAAGACAGAGATCATCGGTCTGATATTCGATATTCTTTTCTACTTCCTTTCGGAACAACCAAGCGAGTGGGTTAAACCAAAGCATGATGGTCACGAATTCCGCTAGCAAAAGATCAATGGAATGCCCCTGCCGAACATGAATGCGTTCATGACTCAAAATCTCCTCGTAGGCCTCATATTCAAATTGAGTCGGATTGATCAAAATGAAGCGAAAGAAAGAGCAAGGGGCTTGCTCACCAGCTACGTTAATGATGGTATGATCATCGTCAATAATCTTATCTGTTGAGTGTACGATCCGCCACAGAAGACTTACGATTTGGGAAACTAGCTGTAGGAAAAAGATGGCCACACCGAAGCCATAAATGAGTAGCAGCCAATCGGTCCATGCATATGTTGATGCCGCAGCTTCCGTTGGTTTGATCACTGGCTCCGTTGATGGTAGCTCTACTTGAGGTTGAGGGAGTGGGGTAGGAGTCGCACTTGAGTAGGTAGTAGGTTCTGAAAATGAATTCCTCGGCGTAAGTTCTGATACAACTGGTGTAGTAGAAACTGGCGACGGCTCTTCTAACTGCAATTTATTCCAAGTTTGTGTTAGGATTCCTTGATGCTCACTCACCTCTGGTAAAGAGATGAATGGTAGAACAAAACACAAAACCAGTGACACCATTAAGTACAGTCGGTTACTGGCAAAAAAGCTCTCTTTCTCCAAAGCCCATTTGTAAAATAGATAGAGCACTAACAGCAGGATGGAGGCTTTCAGAAGGTAAAGCAGCATAGGCTCAGCTTTTTTTCGATTTGATAAGATTAATCAGCTCTTCAATTTCTTCATCGGATAGATTCTCGTCCTTGGCGAAGTAGGCCAGCATTTTTGGAAGTGAATTTCCGAAGTACTTTCGCTTCACTTCTCCCAGGTATTCTTCTCGATGCTCATCGTAGCTGTTCGTCGGGCTGTATTGATGTGTATTTCCGAGTAACTCTGATTGTAGTACCCCCTTTTTTACCAGGATTTTTACAATAGTTGCTACGGTGTTGTAGTGTGGTTTAGGATCGGGAAATGCATCTACGATATCACGTATGAAGGCTTTCTTTAAGCGCCAGATGATCTGCATTATCTGGTCTTCACGCTTGGTCAATTGCATGCTAAATAGCTTAGTTTAGAACCAAGGTACTAAAAATTTAGTAGATCTACTAAATTTTTA
>CAJXOS010000182.1 GCA_913057725.1 uncultured Lewinella sp. | reverse complement strand
AGCCCTTGATTCGCGTGCCTTATATGGTTCAAAGGAGCTTCGGTGTTCTCGGGTGGCTTAGGTGGTTAGAAATTGAGAACCTAGAATCTTATATCCCAATATCGAAATCGAGGAAAATGCCTCGATCACCTAGGTGATTCCCATTATAGCGGATACCAAATACAAAGTCATAGTAGAAGACAAAGTCGAAGCCAACACCACCACCCCAGAGGAGTTGGTTATTCAATGGGTTGGGGCGGGTGTTGAAAGGGCTGTTTACATATCCCAGATCACTACTCATCGTGAAATTCAAGTGGAAAGGAAACTGCCGAAATGCTTCAAGAAAGACCCATTTACCGAAGGTGATGTCACCCTCCCAGAGCCGGAGGCGCACATTCTTGCTCATGTAAGCTGCGTCGAGGCCATCAAGCACATAAAGCTCAAAACCAGTTACCCGATTCCGGCCAAAGCCGAGGGCGCGATTATAGCGGTAGGCTTGTGGCTGACGAATGAAAGAATATTTACCACCTCCACTAAGCCCAAAGCTCCACCGTTTGCCGACGGGCCAATAACGGGCACCATATAACTGTAGGGTCAAGGCTGAACGATCTCCAAAAACACCAACGCCATCTTTTATGAGCTCGCCACCATAAACATGGCCAGACCAAGGATAGGCCCGATTGTCGCGAAAGTCGTAATCGAAGATGTACAAGAGTCGGAAAAACTCTAACGTGGTCTCACCATCTCCAAAATATTCCGGGTTGAACTCCTGAACAATAATAGGATCTACCTCTTCTCGATGAAATTCCAGGGCCCAGGTGTGGCGGGCGTACAGCTTTGGTCGCCAGGTAAGATCGGCATCAGCTTGTAGTTTGCGACGAAGGAATTTGTCGTCATCTCGGTAGAACTCCTGCTTGTTGTCCAGGGTCGCATAATTGATCTCTCGATTACGATCGTATTGGAAACTGGTTCCTATGCCCAGCGTTTGTTTCTTATTGATGTACGGTAGGTCATAGCTGGCGTTAAAGCTGCGTGTATAGCCGTACTCAAACCCGATTTCCAGCTCGTCACCCCAGCCACTAAAGTTGGTGTGGTTAACCTCAAGGCCAATATTGACGCGTTGTAAGGATCTGTTTTGCTCCTTCCACCAGACATTAAAATTTCGGTCTGCTAAATCAAAGGTAGGAACAGGGTAGAGGTACCAATTTTCGAGGACCTCAATCAAGAGGTGTACCCGTTGGGTAGATCCTTCCCAGTTTTTATAAGTAATGCTTGTTTGGCTGAAGAGCCCTGTATTCATCAACTGCCGCTCGGCCTCAATGATCTTATCCGGAAGGATGCTAAGTGGAATGGTGTCTCCGATTTGGAATGGTATCTCGCGGTAGATTACCGCCTCCCGTGTTCGCTTGTGTCCTTCAACAGTGATGTCATCTAGAATAATCCAGTCACTTTGTTGCGCGGAGAGAGGAGGTAGCGCAAGCAACAAACCTAAACCCAGTAACAGAGTAACGTAATTCATGAACGAAATCGGGACAAAAAGATGTAGTATTTAAATCGTTTTTGGGCGTCCGGTGGTGTGGTGATGAAGAGAAGAAGCTAGGCTTCGGGCAAAATAGGTTTGTGATAGCTGCGTATTATAACACTCAAAATAGAAAATAATTGTGAGACCCAAAGCGCAAGTAGAACTCAGGAGGGGGAATTGTCCGCTATACTTAAAAATGCTAGAGTAAGGATCGGCAGGCCTCGTAAAGGTCCTTCCAGTCTTTGCGTTGGCGAACGACTGTTTCAAGATACTCTTCCCAGAGTGGGGCGTCCTGTTTATTATCCTTTATGATGGCACCGGTAAGACTAGCCGCCAGGTCTTCTGCTTGCAGATTTCCATTGCCGAAGTGCGTTGCCAGGGCTTGGCCGTTGTTAATAACAGAGATGGCTTCAGCGGTGCTAAGCGTACTACTTGGCGACTTGATTTTTACCCGACCATCTTCTGTTTTACCGCTACGGAGCTCGCGAAAGATAGTTACCAGGCGACGTACTTCTTCAGATGGGAGTTTGGCCGCTGGTACTTCCAGTTGGTTCTGTGTTTGGAGTACACGGGTCTCGACAATTTTCACCTCCTCCTCTAAGCTAGCTGGAAGTGGCATGACTACGGTATTGAAACGACGACGCAAGGCCGAAGAAAGCTCGTTTACCCCTTTGTCTCGGTCATTGGCAGTAGCGATTAAGTTGAACCCACGGACGGCCTGCACTTCAGTGTTTAACTCAGGGACTGGTAATGACTTTTCGGAGAGGATGGTGATGAGTGCATCTTGCACATCACTCGGGATACGAGTAAGTTCTTCAATGCGTACGAGTTGCCCATTGGTCATACCTTTCATGATGGGGCTGGGAACCATAGCTTCCTTGCTAGGCCCTTTCGCTAGTAACCGAGCATAATTCCATCCGTAACGAAGCGCTTCTTCATTCATGCCAGCGGTGCCTTGTACCAATAAGGTAGAGTCGCCACTGATAGCTGCTGCGAGGTGTTCACTAACCCAGGTTTTGGCTGTACCAGGAATGCCCACCAAAAGTAATGCACGATCTGTAACGAGAGTCGCCACTGCTACTTCAATCAAGCGACGTTGGCCAAAGTATTTCGGCTCGATCTCTGTACCATCCTCTAGCGTACCACCAAGCAGATAAGTGACTACTGCCTGCGGAGAAAGCTGCCAGCCGGCTGGCTTGGGTTGCTTATCATTTTTCTTTAGCGCCTTAAGTTCTTTGGCGTAAGCCTTTTCGGCATGCGGGCGCAGGATGGTTTGAGCTTTGGCCATTAGCAGAAATCTGTTTCTGCAAAGTTGTCTAACTTTCGTTGAGTAAACAAACGGGAAGCCCAGTAAATCTGTTGGTGTCTGACACCCAGGTGAAAGTTTGACTCAAACCACAAAAAAGCCCCCGGCAAGCGAACTTGACAGGGGCTAGTAGATTGTTGTGTGCCAGAATTAGAATTGCACGCGGTATAGGAAGTCGGGGAAGAATCCACGTTGCAAAACTTCGTTTACTTCATTGGTTTGGCGGTTGTAGCGGCGGACAAACACATTCTCCTGATTCGTTAGGTTTTGGAAGTCTAGGAAGAAACGCTGCGATAGTTTGCGCTTACTACTGTTGATTGTTACGCCAAACTTGAGGTCCCAACGGAAGTAGGAATCAAGGCGCTCGCTAAAAGCCAGCTCATCGATGTCCACCTGGAACCCTTGTTCTTGTGATGCTACCAGATCGGTAGGTGTAAAGCGACGACCACCAGCGGTAGTTACTTTGGTATCGACAGTGAAGGCGTGACGCTTATCTTTTCCAAATGCCCATTCTTTACCTGCAAGTACGTTCAGAACATAGGAGTTGTTGAAGGCGGTGCTTCTTTGAACCCCGTCGCTACCAGTGTAGCGGGAATCATAGATAGAGGTTGTGACCAGAGCATAGTAGTTCTTGCTGAAGAATTTCTCGAGGGTCAATTCTATACCGTAGTTTTCGCCAGTACCTTCATTCACCAGACCGAATTTGTTGCGTGGGAAGACAAAGTCAGCACCGGTGTTCAAGACGGAAAATGAACTTGGGAACGGATCAACAGGAACATTGGATACATCCTGGTAATAGGCCTCCGCTTTCAGGCGCCAGTCGGGAGCAAATTTGAAATCGTAGCCCAATACGAAATGCTGACTGCGGGTGAAGTCGAGCTCTTCATTCGGGCGACTGAAGGTACCATCGCCATTGGGAGCCGTAGCCAATAGAATTGGAATAGACTGAGACTGGCTGTGGATACCATAGCCCAAGCTTAGGGTTTGCTTTGGAGCGAAATCCCAATTAACGGCAAGCCGTGGCTCGATAGCAGTAGACGAATTGATGTCTAGATACTGTGCGTGTAGACCAGCGTTTAGGGTCCAATCTTCGGTAATGCGGTATTGAGTTTGGATAAATGGTTGCAGGATCGTGGCCTGGTCTTGGAATTGGTAAACGGTGATCAACTCACGGATGCCATCTCCATCGGTGTCCGGACCTTCTTCTGCGTCCTGAGCGTTGAGATCGAAGTCATATATTTCTGCTAGAACACCTGCTCTTGCTGTCCAGCGGGCATTGAATTTCTTATTGACATAAGAGGAAATCGAATAACGATTTTCGGTATTGTCTACGTCTGCGTAAGGAACGGTGAATTCTTCATCGGTGCCTTGTAGGAAGTAGCGGGATTGTTGGAACGTATTACCAGAAGTAGTACCTGCAATTACTGTTCGTAAGTAGGTCGTGTTATTGAGGATCAGGTTATGGCGTATGCCAAGTACCCCAAAGTTTGATTCTGCGAAGGCGTCTTCATCGGGAGCGGCGAAGAGGTCGTTCTCGTCAATTTCATCACTAAGGAAGTCGATGTCGCTCTGGCCACCAATACCGAAGAGGACAAACTTGCCGGCCTTCGTATTACCGAAGTCCAATTTGAAAGTTAGATCCTGATAATTTGGTGTAGCGTTTGTGCCTACCGGGATACCCAGTTCTGCTGCCAAGCCTACAAAAGAGTAACGACCAGCTACGGCGTACGAACCACCATTTAGCAGTGGCCCCTCGGCCATACCTTCTAATCCGCTAAAAGCACCTAGCTGTAGCATGAATTCATGGCGGTCGCGGTTGCCTGTACGTAAACCAAGGTCAAAGACGCCGGCTAGAGCATTACCGTATTCCGCTGGAAAGGCACTGGTGAGGAAATCCGAGTTTTTCAGCAAGTTGGGGTTAAGTGCACTCACGGGGCCACCTGTTGTACCAAGGGTAGAGAAGTGGTTGGGGTTGGGAATAGGGATGCCCTCCAAACGCCAGAGAACACCAGTCGGTGAGTTGCCACGAATCACAATGTCGTTGCGAGAGTCATCGGCGGTAGAGACACCGGCGAAGTTACTGGCCAGGCGAGCTACATCACTGCTACCACCAGAATAGCGGTTCACTTCTTCTACTGAAAAAGTACGAGCTGAGATAGTCGCCAATTCGTTTTGCGTTTTATCCTTGCTCACGGCTGCGGTTACGACAACGGCATCGAGTTCGGCAATGGCCTCTTCCATCGCCAGTTGAAGAATTACTTCCTTACCAGCGGTTACCACAATATTTGGCATTGTTAGGGGCTCGTAGCCTAGATAGGTGATTTGGATAACCTGACGACCAATAGGAACACCTTCTAAGCGGAAGTAACCATCGATATCTGTAACCGTGCCGATGACTGTTTCACTGCCTACGAGTTCGACGGCAGCACCGATTAACGGCATTTCTGATTGTTGGTCGATAATGCTACCTTTTATGACCTGTGTCTGGCCAAATAAACTAACGGCAGCAATAATAAATGAGAAAGACAAGAGTAAACGTCGCATGATAATTGAGCTTGAGTGATTACAAAGTGCACAGGTGATTTTGAATACGGCTCAAAGTTGCGGTAATCCACTACGCAGAAAAACGGCTTTCTGGTGAATCGTCATAATTCGCCAGTGAATGGTAACAGGTCAAGAACGTATCGCAAACGGAATTTTGACTAACAGGCTGTTGCCGAGTTTCCAGGCGGTATTTACATATTAATCAGATAGAGAAACGGCCCTTGGTATTGGATTACCAAGGGCCGTTTCCTTACCATTAGGTAGCATTCTTACTTAGAGCAAGCCGGCATCTTCATTGTAAATTACAGCTAAGAGTACCTGGCCTACCGCACGTAGCGTATTCTTGTCGATAATATCCATGGTGTCATTATGCGTATGCCAGTGCGCACCGAAGCTGGTCTGATCTGTACCGCTCAGGTTGATGATGTCAATAGTAGGAATGCCTGCCAGTACATTGACGAAGTAGTGATCATCCGTAATGCCACCTTGCATCCTTTGTTCGACGAAGTAGTTGGTGCGGCGCATACGCTTGGCCATTCCCCACACCTTTTCAACCACTGGGCGCGCATAAAGCCAACTGTAACCCTCAATTGGGAATTGAGCACCTTGTGCTCCAACCATATCCAATAAGATTCCGTAACGGGCCTTAAATGGGGTGGCCGGGTTGCGCGACCAATATTGGCTACCCAGACAATAGCTTTCTGAGGCACCACCGCTCTCACCATAATCCTCAGCATCAAAGAGTACAATGTCAATACCAATTCCAACGGGGTCAGCCTGTAGGCGGCGGGCTATTTCCAAAAGAACACCTACTCCGCTGCCACCATCATCGGCACCAAGTATAGGTTCTTCTTGTCGCTCTGTACTCAATGGACTATCTGCTATATGGCGTGTATCCCAGTGTGCACAAAGAAGGATTCGGTCGGAAACCTCAGGATTGAATTGAGCTACAATATTGGTAGCGCGGAAGGTCTCGCCGGTATAGACCTCAGCAGTGAACTCTTGCTCGATCACTTTCGCTCCGGTTGCTTCCAGGGTTTCTACCATCCAGTCTTTGCAGGCAGTGGCGCCTTCACTACCCAATACCCGTGGACCGAAAGACACTTGCTTGGCAATATCATTATAGGCAGCATCGGCATCGAAGGCAGGTACCTTAGGAGGAGTCGGAGCCTTTGGTGCAGGAGGAGTTGCTTGTTGAGGTTCATCGCCACCACAGGCGTAGAACGTAGTCATGATAAGTGCAAATCCAAGGAAAGAGAGCAGAAGCTTAGCATGCCGCATGGAAAGTCCATTTTTTGTTGAGCTGCAAAGATAAGGCGATTGTAGGCTTTAAGGAGAGGAAAAGGGGAAGATAGGTGGTGTAAAATAGAGGGATAGGTGGGTTTGGGGCATGCCGCCTGCGGCGGGCCCACCCTTACCAGGGCCGAACACGACCTCGATCACCCTTGGTGATCAAAGCATGGGATTCACACCTTATCTCATGGCAACCCATGAAATAAGCCAACACAATCCTGTTCAAGAAGAAAACCGGGAATAATGGACGCTGATTGATTCCGCACGGAGAGCTCTTAACGTTTGCTTTTTACAAACCTGTGCGAAGGGGAAAGACTTCGATTGTGGTTTTCCGATTTAAATGTACTCATAAAATACTTTAAAAACAAATAATTAAATAAAGTTAATAAATAAAACATTTCAGTTTGTGTTGTTGTCTGCCCATTTCAACCAATTATTAAGCACAGACCGGTGCTGGCTAGGTCGACTGATGCTATGACCAGCTCTCGGATAGAGCATCATCTCTACCGGCTTGCCTGCGTCTTTCATTGCCCGATACATCTCCCAAGCTTGCAGTGTCGGACTCCGAGTGTCGTTTTGGCCATGAAGGATAAGTAGCGGGGTAGAAGCATTTTTGACAAAAAAGATCGGCGAGGCTTTGCGGTAGTTGTCAACCTGGTCAATCGGACGGGCCCGGTATTCCCAAAGTCCGATCTCGCGATTGCTGAACTCGTGCTGCCCGTATAGGCTCACTATGTTCGACATGCCGGCGATACTAATGGCCGCCCTGAATCGATCTGTCTGAGTAATTGCCCAATTAGCTAAATAGCCGCCGTAGCTCCAGCCGCCGATTACCATGCGATTGCTATCGGCTATTTCCAGCTTGATAAGCTCATCTACGCCCGCCATGACGTCCTGGAAGTCGGTTTCGCCAAATGCATTTCGATTACCGGCATAGAAGTCCCTGCCGTATCCAATGCTACCTCGAAAGTTGGGCCTCAGGACGACGTATCCATTGTCGGCAAAAAACTGGGAAAAGCGGTCGAATCCATTGAGCTCTACCGCGTCCGGGCCGCCATGGGGGATGACCATCAAGGGGTACTGATGTGTACGGTCATACTGTGGAGGAAAGGTGACGATAGCTTGCACCGGTGTACCGTCTTTGCTCTGGTAGTTGAGTAAGCTGCTCTCCGTCTTAATCTTCGGTGCAAGGTCTGCATTGAGCTGCGTTAAGGCGGTAGCCGCTTCTGGTGCTTGGCCTATTGTTAGGTAATATAGCTGAGGTAGTGAAGTGTCGTGTGATGCAATGAAGTAGAGATCGCCTCCACTCGATTGAAAATCGGTGATGACCCAATACGGAGAAACGAGTGTGCTGATGGTGCCGTCCAGCTCAACTTGGTAAATGCCGGTGTATCCGTTTCTAGGGGTAGAAAAGCACAGTCGTTCATTCGCGAGCCACTGAATACGTTCTATGGTGGGGTCAAAATCGTAAGTCAAGTTTTGGGTAGATCCGGTACGGAGATCTGCCACAAAGAGTGCATCATTGGATGCATATCCTTCTGTGCTTCCGGCGAAGGCAAAGTGTTTGCCATCCGGCGAAAAAGTAGGATGATTTAGTGCATTAGCGTCAGCGAATTTGTAGACCGTATGTCCACTAGCGATTTCAATGACCTGCACCCAGTTGTTGGTGATCGCTTGGTAGGTGTCGTAGTTTTTGGCTGCGGTGAACGCAGCGTATCGTCCATCGGCACTGATATCAAGCTTGATGATCCGAAAGCTACCATCGGTGAGTTTCTTCTTCTGATCTGTTTTTAGGTCGTAGGACCAAAGGGCATTGGTGTAGTATTCTGTTCCTACCCAATAACCACCACCGTTAGCATTTTCCTGGGCCAGCAGTACACTGTCGCGAGGTTCGTCATCTACATACGCGAGTGTCTGTTCATCGATCCAGTCATAGCTGGACAAGTAGGCCTGAGCATCAGACACCATACGTGCTTCTCCACCGGTTTTTGGTACGATGTAAAGTTGTTGCAGGTTATTACGGTAGGAGATAAAGGAAATGTAGTTTCCAGAAGGCGATGACAAGGGGGCATAGTCATACTCTGCTTCGGTTAAGGCGGTGGTATGACCACTTTGCTTATCAAACATGATAATGGCAGACGAGCTCCTGCCATCCCATTGCGCTTTGGTGATGTGCGAGTAGATGATCTGATCACCAGCGGTGACTATACTTCCTAGCCGCTCTATTTGTAGATGTTCTTCAATGGAAAGTTGAGCGCTTAGCAGTATGGGGAAGAAAAATAGTGTAGTAATAATGCACTTGTACATATTGGCGTATTTAGGCTTCTTCAGTTAATAGATGCGAGAATGCTGTTGCCACACCTATCATGTGCTACTTTTGTGCTTGTTTCTTTCGTTTATCTGCCATAGTTGTCAACAAAGGGGGCATCAACTTTGTACCTATTGCAGCAAACAGTACATGTATGAGCATTCGCCTGGTACCAAGGGAGGAGATTGATAAAACGAAGTGGAATAGCTGCGTTCATTACGCCGTTAATGGCAACATCTTTGGGTATATGTGGTACCTGGATGCCATGGCTCGGGATTGGGACGCATTGGTTGAAGGTGACTACGAGTCGGTAATGCCGTTGACCCACCGAGAAGTGGGATGGCGCAAACAAGGCCTGGTACAACCACCACTGGTTCGGGAACTGGCTATCTATAGTGTCAACCCTCCATCGAACAAGCGAACGGCTGCTTTCTGGGAAGCCATACCGGAAGAATACAAGCGGGTAAACCTTAATTTGGATTCCTTTAGCCAACCACGTGCTGAAGGCTGGATTACCAAAGAGCGTACGAACTACTTCTTGCCATTGAATGAGCAATACGAGCTCATTCGGGAGCGCTATTCGCAAGAACTTATCGACCGTTTGGAAGTGGCAAAAGAGCAGGATCTGTTCCCTATGTCCAGCCTGAAGCCGGAGCGAATTGCAGAGCTTTTTCGTAAATCACAAGGTGTGTTGTCGGAACCTGAGTTCCATGGCTTACAGCGTATCATGTACAATGTTCTGCACCGAGGCTGGGGCTTTGCTTCTGGCATCATGAATCGGGAGCAAGAGGTTATGGCGGCGGAGTTTTTCATCTTTAGCCATGGCCGAATTATGAGCCTGGCACCGATTGTAACGGAAGTTGGAAAAGCGATCCACGCCAAGGAATATATGTACGACCTTATGGTGCGTCAACAAGCGGGTAAGCCGCAGGCACTAGACTTCAATACCGGCGTAAAAGAAGATGCTTTTGCCCGTCAGTTTGGAGCCATTCATTACGAGTATTTCCAGGTGGAGAAGGAGCGTGAAAAAGGCTGGCGCGGCTGGTTCTGAGGATAACGAATGCTTGATTAGTTTTTCGACAGTCTTCTCTTGATTTGAGCGATGGCCTCTGCGCTGTCCTTAAACCGATCTAACTTAATATTGGTCCTGGAGATACCTCTTAGCTTCAGCGTGGTTTGATCCAATTCGGCATTCTCCTTTAGCCAGTCCCACTCATAGTTTTGTTCTATATCCTGAATTAGGCGTAGGCCTTCCTTGTCAATGACTAGCTTTTGGAGCTTATACTTTGAGTCGATATAGTAGTTTACGGCGGCATGTATTACTACCAATACCGATATACTGATGAACAACCATTTGAACTCGCCTTCAAAAAGGAAAGCGTTCAACATAAACAGCACCACGAGCAACAGGTAAGTGCCGATATCCACATACGGTCTTGATCTTTCGTAGAACTTCCCAGCCTTCTCTTGCCGAGTGACCGAGCGCTTAATAACTTCATTGAGTGTGAAGTAATAACTCACCACTAGAACTACGGCTACTGGTATAAGCATAGATAAGCCACCATATTTGATGATGGCATATGGAGAAAGCAAGAATAGAATAAGAAAGCCCGCCGAGACCTGTCGCATTAACTTCTTAGGGGCTTGATCGAAATATCCCATGTTTTACCAGCTGTTTGAACACGCAATGTAGTCAATCTGCTTTGATTGGAATGATGGATTACTCCTATCGATCAGGATACCTTGTCATCAGCGTTGCTGCTTCTTCAGAATTTTGACAATTCGACTATTGATGATTTCTGACAAGTTCCAATTGTACAGTTTAGGATCGGTTGTACTATAGAACTGAATGACTACAGCATCGAGGTCTTCGTCATAATTAGCGAAGCTTTGGTACCCCGGTACCCAGCCGGAATGTTCAAATTCATAAACAGAAGCGTATATCTCCTTTTCTCCGGGTTCGAACAAGGAGCCATCATTCAATGCCCTTAGGAAAGTACCTACGTCTTCCGCTGTGGCGTGCATGCCATAATCGTTTTCCTTTAAATCATGGGCATATCCCACATGATAACCACTCATTACCTCCTCGATATTCACTTCACTGAGCGAACCGAAGGTGTTGTTAAGATCGAGCAGTGTAAGAATTTCCTCTTGAATAAATTGATAGTTGCCATAGCCCAATGCATCATCCATGATCTTGTTGATCAGTAGGTAATTGGTGTTGCAGTATTCGTAGTCTTCACCGGGCTCAAAATTGGCTGGCTTATCCAGAATCAAGGCCAGACTTTCCTCGTAGGTCTCGGTGGGGGCTGCCCAAAAATCCGGAGCGTCCGTGAAATTGGGAATACCACTTCTATGTTGAATCATTAGCCGCAAAGTGATTTTATCGGCGTTTTCGATTCTTCCTACCAGTTCCGGTAGATAATCAGCGATCGTTTTATCCAAAGACAGGCGCCCGCTACTCACCAATTTAGTGACCGCCACCACATCGTATAGTTTGCTGATGCTGGCAATCTTAAATAGCGCTTGAGGTTTGGCTGGTATTTTGGATGCTCGGTTGTGCCAGCCGGAGGCAAAGTGTTGCGGTGGTTTACCAGCTTGATCAACGTAGACAATCATTCCATCAAATCCATGACCAATGGCCTCGTCTAACTGCTCCTGAACTGTATTTGGTAGTGGAAGGATCCACGCTTTTACCAAAAGCCAGGGTACAAAGAACAAGGAGGAGATAGAGGCTACAATTAATGCTATCCTCAGAATTTGTTTTGTTTTTTCCTTGGTCATAATTCTTCTAGGTGGTGATTCTATCGATTGCTCGATACTACTTAATAAGGCCGGAGGACAGTAATATGGCTGCGTTGGGTGCAGCCTATTCTTTCATAAAGACCATGGCATTGTACACATTTGATAAATCAAATCTAATTTCTAGCCGGTCAAATCTACCTTCATCGATGCACCTATTGATTTCTTGATTGTAGTGCTTAACGAAGACTTCAATTTCATTCTTTACGCCATTTGCCCTGTAAACAAGCTGATACTGCGTTCCAGTTACTTTTGGTACGGCGTCATCCCAACCACTATGGGTATATAAATATTTGTACGAGACATGCACCAACTCAGAGGGTTGCGTATAAACCTCATAGTTCGGTTTTACTTCATCGCAGTAGGTTAAGAGAAAAAAGAAAGCGATAAAGCTAGCGATCACGGCTATCACCGTTATCCGATCTTGTGCAAACAGGTACCAGAGTTTTAGCTTGGATTTTAGTCCCATAAATTTCACCTGGATGAAGTATTCGCGCTGTTGTGCGGCTTTAGCCTTACTGTAAGCTACTACTTCTGCGAAACTCCTGCCGGACTTATCGACGATAATAAGCTGCTAATCGACAACGTACAGTGATGAGCGCTTAATCTCTTTCGATATGTGCTTCTACCAATACGGGTGATTCTACAGCGATTCCTGTTATCACAAGAGAGTAATCACCTTCTTTGTAGAATGAAAACCAAAATCCAATGTTATCGATTGGGGAATCCCAGAAATAGCCTCTTTCTCCATCATGGCAGGAAACATTTGGCCATTGATAAATTTGCTCAAATTCAACATAGTCCGAAACTTCTCCACTTTCTAAAGTGCCGAAATAGTGGTTGTTCGAAACAATAGAGTCTAACCTAATTGCGGTAGCATTATGGATTCTCAAATTAACGCCAAATCGGGGCTCTTCTAAGTCTACAAATTCTTGTTCCTGACAAGAGAAGAGTAAAGTAAAGAGCAATACAAGTGGGAAGGTAAGCTTAACAGCGTTCATGACAGTATTTGAGGCTTTAAGCGCTAACTTAAAAAGTAGGGGATAGAGTTACTCGACGGAAATCCTCAAAAGTCAGGGTTCTGAAGGGGGGAGAGAATGAGCGGTTGTTTCTTGGACTTACTTTTATCGTTAGTGCGGCAGGAATCAACATAGCCTAATGGCTCTCAACTCGAACTCCGGCGCTGTGCTGAGGGACGAGGCTTGCTGTACAGCCTTAGTTAGCTATAGTATCACATTTATTCACCCTTTGAGCCTGCGCCAAAGCCGCTGCTTTATTGACGAGTGGCAGTAACCATACAGTCGGAATCAAACCCTGCTCCAGATATCATGTCGTTTAGTGAAAGATCATCTCCATCCAGAGTGGCCGAAACGGAAGCTGTAACACCTCCTAAAGTAGCGGTTCTTTCCAGATCACATCCTTCCACGGTAAGTGGATCAAATGTTGTTGTAAGTGTACTAGTTGCATACTCAATGATTATCTGATCCATACCACTTGCAGTAATTGTAACCGTGGCATCGTCCGAAGTGCCGTCACAAACGGCTGTTCCGGTATAGGTTCCAACCCAATCTGCTTGCATGCAAACCTGCTCTGGTTCAGGATCATCCTTACCACATGAGGACCAAACTAAGACAACAGCGAAAATCAATAATCTAGATAAATTCATTTTCCAATTTTGAGTCCGTTAAATTGTGGAAGTTGTCTAAAGTTTTTAGCTAGGCGGGCAA
>CAJXOS010000181.1 GCA_913057725.1 uncultured Lewinella sp. | reverse complement strand
GGGCTCAAAGTTCGGGATGACTCATGTTTTGCTTCAACACACTGACATTGTGAAATTTAGATCAATAAAACTACCAAAAATTAGGCTCGCTTCACTAGATCAGTAACAGTATCTATCCAGCGTGGATTATCATTCAAACTTGGAACCAGGTCGACCTTTTCGCCACCCATTTCCTCAAACTCTTCCTGATATTCATCACTGATCTCGATAATAGTCTCCAAGCAATCCGCTACGAAGGCAGGGCTAAAGACTAGGATACGCTTAGCACCGTGCTCTGCTTGCTCCTCGAGTACAGCACTGGTGTAGGGCTGCGCCCATGCTTCCGGTCCTAAGCGACTTTGGAAAGTTGTCGTATAACGTTCCTCGGCAAGACCAAGCTCTGTAGCGATGGCCTTCGTTGTGGCGTGGCACTGCGCTGAGTAGCAAAACTGATTGACCTTACTAATGGTACTACAGCAGTTTTCCGTCTTCAAGCAGTGGTTGCAATCATCAGCTCGACGAAGCTGGCGTTGCGGTAGACCATGATAAGAGAACAGGATGTGATCGTAGCTATCTAGATCAAAGGTGCGCGCATTATCCGCGAAAATCTTGATCATCTCCGGCTCATCATAGTAGGAGTTGATCATTTTGATATTCGGAATTGCCTCCTTCTTCCGCATGATCCGCATCACCTCATCGTGTACGGAGCCTGTAGTGGCACCAGCGTACTGTGGGAATAGTGGTAGCACGATGATCTCACTAACTTGCTCCTTGAGCAAGTGATCAATGGCACTTTCTATACTGGGGTTTTGGTAGCGCATGCCTAGGGCCACTACGTACTCATCGCCCAGTCGTTCTTGTACACCCTCCGTCAATACTTCTCCGTAGTATTTCAATGGAGAGCCATTCTCTGTCCAGAGTTGTTGATAGAGCTTTGCCGACTTTCCAGAACGCAAGGGGGCAATAATCCCACGTACTAGAATGTTCCGCGCAAGCCAAGGGTAATCGATCACCCGGCGGTCCAGTAAGAACTGCTTCAGATACCGATATACAGCTCCACGAGTAGGGGCATCCGGTGTACCTAAATTGACGAGAAGAACTCCTTTCTTTCCGAAGTGTGCCATAGAATTTTTTCTACCTATTTTTTGTAATGCAAGAATACAACATAAAGCCAGCTAGAGGGTTGATAACAAGGGTAAAAACATTGTCAATAATTGCTAGCTTTGCTGCTCACCCCAAATACGCATACGCATGTCCAAGCCCCTCATCTTAGTTACCAATGACGACGGAGTAACCGCCCCAGGCATCAAAATGTTGGTAGAAATTGCTCAAGAATTAGGTGAAGTAGTCGTAGTTGCTCCCGACAGCCCACAATCAGGTATGGGACACGCTATTACTTTGAACACACCTCTACGAATTCACCGTACCCGGGCCTTTCCAGACCTGGAAGCTTACGAATGTTCCGGCACACCAGTAGATTGCGTGAAGCTAGCCAAGCACGTCGTAACTAAGGATCGTAAGGTAGACTTATGCGTATCTGGAATCAATCACGGCAGTAACGCCGCTATCAACATTATTTATAGCGGCACCTTATCTGCGGCAATGGAGGCCTCCCTGGAAGGAATTCCATCTATTGGCTTTTCCCTACTCGACTATCGCTATGATGCCGACTTCACGGCTTGCCGCGATCACGTAAAGGTCATTATGGAGCACGTCCTGGAACATGGCTTGGCTAAGGGTAGCTTGCTGAATGTCAATATTCCGAAGCTTCCGAAAGAAGAGATTAAGGGCATTAAGCTCTGCCGTCAAGCGGATGCCCGCTGGCAAGAGACTTTCGCTGAAGCTACCGATCCACGTGGCCAAAAGTACTATTGGCTTACCGGCTCCTTCGTCAATGATGACCCTAATACAGATACTGATGTAGCCGCTCTAGAAGAAGGATATATTTCTGTGGTGCCTTCTCACCACGACCTGACCAACTACGAGGCACTAGAGCACGGAAGTCTGCGTTCATTAGAAGAAGCCGAGGTGGCATCTTAGAATCGCCTTTGAGCAGATCAAAAAAGCTATATGCAATACAAAAACGATAAACTCTGGGTAGGCCTGATCACTGGAATTCTGATTCCTTTTGTTGGTTATGCCATCCTGATGATGATTCTCGAACAGCTGGGATCGAGTGATTCCCTAGCGGATAGCAGACTCAATTTCAACTTCCGCGAACGGACCCTGACGTTATTAGCCTTGGCGCTCAACCTCATTCCAATGCGGTTTTTCCAAAACCGACGTGCCAACCAGGCTATCCGTGGACTAGTGCTTGCTACCTTATTATATGGTATCGTTTGGGTTTACTTCTTTGGTCAGCAGCTCCTTGGTTCATCATGAAGTACTACTTAATTGCGGGAGAGGCTTCGGGAGATCTACACGGCTCCTATTTGCTTCGAGCACTGAAAGAGAAGGATAGCAATGCTGATTTTCGCTGCTGGGGTGGCGACTTGATGGCTGCTGAAGGTGCAGATTTGCAGAAGCACTATCGCGAACTGGCATTCATGGGCTTTGTAGAGGTGCTCATGAACATCCGGACTATCCTGGGAAACTTCAAGCTTTGTAAGGCTGATATCGAGGCGTACCAACCCGATGTGCTTATTCTCATCGATTATCCTGGGTTTAATCTTCGGATGGCCAAATGGGCGAAAGCCAAGGGCATTCGGGTTTTCTATTATATCTCTCCGCAGATTTGGGCCTGGCATACCAGCCGGGTGCACCAGATCAAAGTCAATGTGGATCGGATGTTTGTCATCCTCCCGTTTGAGAAGCCCTTCTATGATAAGTTTAAGGTAGACGTTGATTACGTAGGCCACCCGCTACTTGATGTTGTCCATGACCAACAACCGGACCCAGATTTCCGCAGCAGAAACAATTTGACGGAAGCTCCTATTGTAGCCTTGCTACCTGGGAGTAGGAAACAAGAAATCAGCAGAATGTTATCCGTCATGCTGAAAACGGCGGAACGCTTTCCAGAACATCAGTTCGTAGTTGCCGGGGCCCCTGCACAGGACAAAAGCTATTATGAGCAACTCTTTGCTGAACACGGCACACCAGACAACCTTAGCCTAGTACAAGGGCAAACCTATCCCCTACTCCGGAAAGCCAAAGCAGCCCTGGTCACCAGCGGTACAGCCACCTTGGAGACAGCCTTGTTGAAGTGTCCGCAGATTGTGTGTTATCGGGGGAGCAGTATTTCGTATGCAATCGCCCGCCGAGTTATTCAAGTAGAATACATCTCTTTAGTCAACTTGATTATGGATGCGCCTTTGGTGTTAGAACTTATTCAGGACGAGTTCAATCCAGATGTACTATCCAAAGTGCTGCAACATCTCCTTTTGGACGAGGAGCAGGACCGTTTAGCAGTTGGTTACGAAGATTTGCACCAGAGACTCGGGCAGGGTGGCGCAGCACAACGTTGTGCTGATCTAATGTATTCTTACCTACATGAAGCCTAGGCATTTCTGCCTTTTCAAACTTCTTCTCAGGTGATCAAAAAGCGATCAGGCCAATAAATCAGGGGCTTGAGGCCTAAGTCAATACATTACAAATAAGAATAAATTATAATTTTTTTGAATAAATAAGCCTCACTGCACAAGTTTGGCACACATTTTGATTTAATGTTATACGATAGCAATGAGGAACTATACACATGATAAAAATTCCTAATGTTTGTTAATATTATATTTTTTTATCATATTTGTTCTTGCACTATAAAAACTACTTAAAACACATAATCACTATGAAAAAGAATTACGACCATTCCATTCCCAGAAGCAGGTATAGGCACACTTCTTCTTTCGCCATACCAAGTTGACTTTAGATCTAGTCACGCATCCAATTCCATTTGAGTCAAGGTTATCTACACATGTTTGATACGAACTAGTACAGTCTCGTATCCCCTACCCTTTTAACTTTTCACGCTGTATTTGCACAGGGTGAGCATGGAACACTATTGTATAACTTTTGCTACCGAGCTAATTCCTTATGGTGGCCTGGTAGTATTGTGCCCAAACGGTATATCACATTATGAAACACTTTACACTATCTTTTGAAGGACTACTTTTGATATTGCTCCTATTGGTGGGAATTTATGGAGCAAAAACACTTATGCAAGACCAGGATGAGAATTCACCAGGATTTGCGTCACCCCGTCAGGAGTCACCGGCAATGGTGATGGCGCCAGCCCCTGTGACTCCTGCTTTCACCATCGAAATGGACTAATGTAGTATAAAAACCCGCCCCTTCCGTGAGCAAAATCGCAATATTCCTGTTGAAATTGCGTAACTTATCTAGAAGTAGATTGGCTTATGGAACAGTTCAGACAACTTATGGAGCGATCCGCCTTTGGCGTTTGCAGTTACTTGGCCGACAAGATTGGCCTGGCTAGCAGCAGAGTCAGAGTATACTTTATCTACTTGAGCCTACTCACATTAGGCTCTCCATTGGTACTATACCTTTTCGCCGCTTTTTGGTTGAATATTCGAAGGTACCTGAAGCGCGGAAAAAACTTGATTTGGCATTAGCCAACAAGACTTATCCGCGGCTTTGCCAGCTGATTTCCTCTGCTCCTAGTGCTTTTGCTAGGAAGCGAGCGAGGATAAAGAAGTAATCAGACAGTCTATTGAGGTATTGCAGCACCAGAGGATCAAGTTCGATCTCTGAAAGCATGGCAACGCACAAGCGCTCCGCTCGACGGCAAACCGTTCTTGCTACATGAGCAGAAGAAACGACGGGATGCCCTCCCGGCAAGATAAAATTGCGCAATGCTGGTAGCTCTTTGTCCATGGCATCCATGGCTTGCTCCAGCACTTGAATATCATCCTCCTTTAAATCTAAGGGAAATGTAGGCTTGCCATCCTTTTGAGGAGTGGCTAAATACGCCCCAATAGAAAACAGGCGATTCTGGACGGCGAATAAGGTTTCGCGTACACGCTCTTCTTCGACTTGATCTCGTAATAGGCCGATGAAGGCATTTAATTCATCAAGCGTACCATAAGCTTCGATCCGAGCATGGTTCTTCTTTACTCTACTTCCTCCGAATAATCCAGTCTCTCCTTGATCTCCCGTCTTAGTATATATCTTCATTCAAGCGGTGTGCTAGCTTTGATTATAGCGGTGGGTAGGATCATCAACGGTGATTACGTTCTCGTTTCGAACATCCGATTCCACCTTTCCATCTCGTAAACGCACAATCCGGTGTGCATGTTCAGCAATATCTGGTTCGTGCGTCACCAAAATAACCGTATTGCCTCGGCGGTGAATCTCTTCGAAGATGGACATAATCTCAATCGAGGTCTTAGTATCCAAGTTTCCGGTAGGCTCATCGGCCAAGATGATACTCGGATTGTTTACCAGGGCTCTGGCAATAGCAACCCGCTGGCGCTGTCCACCAGATAATTCATTTGGTTTGTGATCAACACGATCCCCCAAGCCTACTTGCGTAAGTACCTCTTGAGCCCGTATCTCCCGATCAGACTTACTCATCCCTGAATACACCAAAGGCAAAGCCACATTATCTAGTGCCGATAAGCGTGGAAGTAGGTTAAAGGTCTGAAAGACGAAACCGATCTTTCCATTACGAACCTCTGCAAGTTCACTGTCCGTCATGGTACTTACATTGATACCGTCCAGGATATACGTACCTGAAGTAGGCGTATCCAGACAACCAAATAGGTTCATCAAGGTAGACTTTCCTGAACCCGAAGGTCCCATCAAGGCCACGAAATCGTTTTCGGAAACAGAAACGTCCACACCTTGGAGGGCATGTACTTTGGTAGACCCCATATCATAAGTCTTGGTGAGGTCTTTAGTGGTGATAACAACAGCCATATTAGTGATTTCGTATCGGGTTACAGATCAATTACTTTAGGAACACGGAAAAACTTACCATCCTGATCTGGTGCATTGCGGAGTGCTTCTTCGCGACTAACTTGATTTTGCACCTCATCTTTTCTCGGCCGATTCAAGGCCTCATTGAGGTAGACCAATGGTTCTACATTGTCTACATCCAGATCATTCAGTTTTTCTACCATGGCCAGAATACTGTTCAAATCCGTCTTCAGCCGATCTTTTTCGGCATCTGATAGTCGTAAACGGGCTAAAAGTTCCAGGCGGGAAATTAGTTGATCGTCGATCTTCATCACAAATTTTTAGATGAGCAAAGGCTATTTATCGCTGAAAGGGGTGTTATTCCTTTGCAGGTTCAAAGGTACGGAATCCGGGAATTTTGCGGATAAAGTTTATTTTCGCGTTGCCGGATTATTATCTACCGGTTGACGGACAAAATTGTTGCTGATACAGAAACTGCACAAATCAAGAATTAATGACTGAGAATCAAGCCCCCATTAACGTTAAACATGTCGCTATTGCCGGTAACATTGGTGCCGGAAAAACAACCCTTTGTACGCAGTTAGGTAAGCACTTTGGTTGGGACGTACACTATGAATCTACCGACAACAACCCTTACCTCAGTGATTTTTACCTGGATATGCAACGTTGGTCCTTTAACCTGCAGATCTACTTCCTTCACAACCGGTATTCCCAAATCCTGGGTATTCATCAAGGAGACATCACGGTTGTTCAAGACCGTACCATCTACGAGGATGCTTACATCTTTGCGCCGAACCTCCACGACATGGGGCTCATGACCACCCGCGATTTTGAGAATTATACGTCTTTGTTCAAAACGATGACTTCTCAGATCCAGCCACCAGATCTACTCATCTACCTGCGTGCCAGTATCCCAACCCTGGTAAACCACATCCAATCGCGTGGTCGTGATTACGAAGGCAGCATGAGCCTGAGATCGACTTTAAGAAAAACCCCGAGGACTTAGGGCGTGTACTGAACCAGGTGCAGGCAGAGTTGCATGGGTTGTTTCAATAATCTTTAGTTGGATTAATTGAATTAGTTGGGTTAGTTGAGTTGGGTGGATTCGTTTATCTCCTTAGGGTGAACTGAGCCTGGTCTAGGCTGGTGCCGTAGGAGAATTCCCCTTCAAGTTTATAGGTATTTCCCGCTTCTACTTCCACAGTATGGGCTAAACGTAACACGGTTGGTGGCATCAGGCTATCCGTGCCGGTAAAGTTAATGCCCGGGACTATTTCCACAAACGATCGTAGTAATACCGCGTTCACGGATCCAGAAAGTAGGGCTTGCATTGGTAGGGAGAACTCAACAGTTTCCTTCTCCACTTCCATCAAGTCTATTGTATTTACTACCTCCTGCCCAGATAGTTGTTCGGGCAAGTGGCGGGTAAAATTGATGGGATAATGTGTGGTCCCCTCTGGGAATTCGGCTTGGGCCAGTTGCACGAGATTGATAATACGCTTTGGTAGCAATTGACCTCCAGGTCGTAGGTACTGCCGTAGATGCTTGAAGACTTGAACCTGAAATTCATTTGCACAGAAGATGCTCATCATTTCTCCAATGACATAATCAACTGGTTCGGGTAGTTGCACAGTTCGGGCATCTGTGAATAGCAGTTCTACTTTACTTTCCAGGTTTCGTTCCCGTAGCCAGTTCTTGATCAAAGGAAAGAGCTTGGGGTTATTCTCAATGAGATAAGCCTTTCGCACAGATGGCAAGTAGTACTGCGTGAGCATCAAGCGCCCAACTCCCGCTTCACAGACCACCTTGTCCTGGAAATCACAATGGGCAAATGCGCGCTGGAAAGCCCCTACCCTTTGCCGATCGGACTCCATGATTTCATAGTACAATTCTGGAAAACCAAAGTGTTGCTCATCAAAGGTTTGAGCATGCAGGAGTGCAAATTTGAGCTCGTCGTAATTGTGGATCAAGCGCGAGAATAAGTCAATTGGCATGGGTGCTGTCTAATGATAAAGCCGTAAGATAGGTATTCTATGATCGACTCCTTTCAGACTAGTAAATGTTACCACAGTTCATGATGCTTGACCTCTTTTGGTAATTGTGGTCTAATTTATAGTTAGAACTTTAAAAGCAAGAAATTTTTATCTGAGTAAAACATACTAACAGAAAAGTACACTGTCCAGATCTGCCATAGGCAAGAGCTCGATACAAAATTGATAGATTTTGAAGACCTCCGCTAGTTCAATAGATGCACTAGCGGAGGCCAAGAGAATTCATCAGTTGCTTGCTAAAGAACTGAGGTAATGATGAATAGCCCGTACTTCAGCAGTATCTAGCAGATTGTAGGGGTGCATCGGCTGTTTGTAGGCCGGCAAGTCCGGTCGTTGGCCATATTTGAGAGCATCAACAAACTCTTCGATTGTCCATTTGCCCATATTATTGTCGGCAGTAGGTATCAACCCAGGAACCTCAATATCATAGTCAAGGTGCTTATACACAAATCCGCCCCCCAGGTAGCCCGGAGATTGGTCGGGTACCAACTGATTGACGGTTTGGATATTCGCAGAGTGGCAGAAAAAACAAAGGTTGACATTATCAATTTGATACTTGCCGTAGGCAATCGAATCGCTAAGAGGAGGTCGCTCCGGATATGTTTCGGCATAAGGTGCAGGCTTGACAAGCACCCGGCCTAGCATTTTAGCCAAAAACGATGGGTTGTGACTGGGATGTTCCGTAGGATCAGGAGCGACCATCGGATGATTCGAGCGTAAGAACGCGATAATATCATGAATATCCTGCTCAGAAGCCAATGCCCAAGTCGGCATCACCATGATCGCCATTTCATTATTTCGCTTGATGCCAGTGCGTAATAAGCGATACAGTTCGCCATCAGTATAACCAGCCATAGCAGAGTTGGGATGCTGCGTGATATTAGCCGTATAGAATTCCCCCAAGTCCTTCTGAGCCTGTCGATCATCAAAGTATCGGCCGGCCAAGCTTGTACTTTCATCACCTCGATGGCAATTCTGACAATTGTTGGTCACTAATGTTAGTCCTCGCTCGATGGCCTCAGGACTTACTTCTACCTCTAAATCAGGGATGGGAACTTCTTCGTAGGTTGGTGCAGGACCAAATTGAATAAAAGCAGCTGCAATAATAGCAATAGCCAACAAGGCCAATACTCCTTTTCCAAGGAGAGATAGGAACTTTCTCATAGTTAATAAGGGTTTATTTAGGTGACAACAAAGTTATGGGAAATATTAGTGCGGCGCACTCCCAGTATTCTGGGAGCTAAATCGCTGATAAAGAGCTACATGAAATCATAGATTTTTTGCAGTTCTGGAAGACAAAGAATCGGTTTGTAGAGGTAGAATATTTCCCTATTTTTGTGGCGCAGAAAACGCTTGAAAGCAAGTGTTGCTGAAGTTGGTCCCATAGCTCAGTTGGATAGAGCACCTGACTTTAAGCGATCGCTGCCATGGCAGCGATAAATTAGGAGCCTCTTATACTGACGTTGATAAGGTTTGAAAATTCAAACCTTCATCAAGTACAGTATATGCTGACCGTTCAGGCTTTGCCGGAACGCGTCAAGCATAGCAGAAACAGAAATGCTAAGAGTGGACGACACCATATCGGGGAACCCTTCTCCGCCCACGGCGGATGGCAATCCCGAGGAAACTGGTATCACCTACCGTTTGATCATGCAGCAGGAAAAGAACTAAAATCTATTCGTCATGCGTCATCACACTAAAACTTTGGGTGATTTAGGTATACTAAAGGCTCAGCTTGACTTATTTGAAAAAGGGTTTATCGTAGCAGTTCCCTTAACCGAACACGCTCCTTTTGATCTGATCATTTACAAAAACAGTCGATCAAGGACGGTTCAGGTAAAGGCCAGATCTGTAGACGCGAAAGGAAATCTAAATGTTACTTTTCGTAATACCTACAGCGATGCAAAGGGAATGCACAATGTGCCAGTAGACAAGACGCACATAGATATCTATTGTGTCTATTGTCCTGATACTGATCTTTGCTACTACTTTGATCCTAAAGAATTCAATAAGTCAGTTTGTCTGAGGGTAAGTGCACCGAAAAATAATCAGCGGAAAAATGTAAAATTTGCTGCCGATTATCGCCAGGTTCCGTAGAGACTATACGTGTCGCACCTGAAACGGTGAAGAGATAGTCCAGACCACAAATACTGATCAATGCGTCGGTAGCGGTGAAAACCGTAGTTGGTAAGCTAATCTGGCGGTCGCAGGTTCGAGTCCTGCTGGGATCACTTTAAGGATAATTTGCATTTGTTAATCATTGGTAACTATTCGCCAAACAACTAACAATCAGCAAGTTACCTGAAATGCTCCTAATTTTTACTAACTTTGCTTAGTATTAATTAGGAGCCATTTTTGGCAAAATACGCACAAAAATGACGCACAAGGTTGGTGAGTAATTCTTGTCAAATTATTCATCCTTAAAGCCTTCGTGCAATGAAAAAGTTACGCATCTCTCTGCTCCACAGAAGCAGTAAGAACAAAAATTATGGTCCGGATAAGGTGGCACCAGTGTACGTACTGGTTTCGCTAGGCCGGAAGTATGCTTGTATTCCAACTGGTATCGATATTCCCGGTCGCAACTGGAATGCTACCAAAGAAAGAGTAGTTGCCCTTCCAAACGCAGCTACCCTCACCCGCGAAATACTCGACAAATACTACGAAGTCATAGAGTCCTACCAAAAGCTCAGCCAGAAGGAGCACAACATTACCCCTAAACGCTTAAAAGAGCATTTGGAATGTCCGGTAGAGTCCAGCTTCTCGAAGTTCTACCGACGTGAAATGGCCATTGAGGCAAAAGACAAGGCATACGGTACAGGCCGCAGTTACGCACAAACAATCAACCTCCTCGATGTTTTTCAAGCTGATGTCTCCTTTGAAGACATCTGCAATCCTTCTCTTATACTGGATTTTACCAACTGGCTTCGCATTAAGAAGGGCCAGAAGAAGAACAACGTCCACAAACACTACAAGAACCTGCGCAAATTCATCAACCTGGCGATCCTCCGGGGTTTCATACACATGACCGATAATCCTATCCCCGCATTAAAGGGTAAGGTCAAAACTGAGAAGGTACAGATCGTCTATCTTACCGACTATGAGCTTGATCAATTAGAAAATCTACAGTTGGACGGGAAAAAGAGCTACTTAGAAAAGTGGAGGAGACTGTTTCTATTTACGTGTTACACCGGACTACGTTTCAGCGATGCCACCAATTTGCGGGAGAAAGACTTTGAATTTACAGCAGGCAATGATGGTATTCGACTCTATTTGAAAGCTCAGAAAACCGAGAAATCGACCTTTCTCCCCTTACGTAAACTCTTTTGTCATCCCGATGGAGGCTTGTCTAAGCCAGAGAGAATCATACAAACCCTCATGGATCATCCTCGGTATCGCCCTGGACAACGGTTTTTCCCTTATAATCATGTACAGTCGTACAACCGGGCATTGAAGAAAATGATCGATGGCCTCGACTTTCGCCCAATCATCAAAGAGAAATTGACCTCGCATGTTGGTCGGAAAACTTGTGTAAATTTGCTCTACCGCAAATTTGGAGATGACAAATTAATCAAGGCCATTGTCCAGCACTCCCAAGATCGGGATTTGATGACATACCTGGATATAAATAGCCAGGTGATTAGTACGCGCTTAGATAATCTCAACTGGTAGGAAATGAAGAAGATTAATATCAAATATAAGGTTGTTCAAAGCAAGAAGAGCAAGGGTAGCTACAACGTCCAATGCCAGGTGGTCTTTAACCGTACAAACACTAAGTTTTTCGCCCATTTCTTCAAAAAATCAATCGATTTCTCAGAGGAATTCGTGAATAGTAGTGCGCTAGAAGCAATTCAAAAACTGTACGCAGACTATCTGGAGAAGATCGTCCGCTTTGAGTATAGTCGGGTCGGTGATGAGTATAACGTGAGCGGTTTAAGTGGCAGGCTGTCCTTCTATGATTCCTTTCTCACCTACGAATACAATCATAAGGTGGAACAAGAAGTATTGTCCTTACTTAAGGATAAGTTGACCTACAACCAGTACGTCCAGATAGAAGGGCTAGGCCAACCCGTTGGTATATCTTCATCCCTAGATCTACCTGGTACACTCGCCTTCTTGGAGAGAGAGTTCTCCTTTGATCTTTTCTCGATGATCGAAAAGGAACAACAGAGAATTGTGCTAGCAGGTATTCTGCTGGGGCTATACGATTATTGGTTTAAACGTTCCGGAAAGAACCTACTCCACGGATTGGAAGAAGTACGTGAAAACAAGCTAACCGTTGGTGATTGGTACGTACAAGATACGGAGCAAGCCCTACTGCATTTCTTACAAGAGGGCCTGCTCAATGATGAGTTCGAGCAAAAAATTGATTGTGAGGCATATGCTTTTGGCCGTGACCTGATTACATCCAGATCTGAAGTATTCACAAATGAGGAATTAGTCAACGTACTGGCTACTTATATGAGGTCTCGTTTTCCATTAGAGCGGATTGGTTTGTAGAAGACTGTTCATGGCGCGTATCCTCTAACCTTCTTGGTGACTATAATTGATTTAGCTTAAATGCCTCTGCTCTTATAATTCGAAGGCCATCCGTTCCACTTAGCCTCAGCTCTACAGCTAATGTATACCAGTACAAACGGTGAGAGCAAAGAATCCAGAAAAGAGTAGGCATTAACTCTAATGTCTGAGGCAAAAACTATGATAATGAAGAATTTTTATCTCTTTACTCTATTCTGCAGTCTGATCCTGATGCCAGCTAAGGCAAAGGTGATCTATGCGGGTGATATAAGTACTGCACAGACAGAAAATCGAAGTGCAGCGGATAGAAAAACACCTAGAACACTCATCACAGACCCCTTCTTTCCTCCCTTGGCAAACGTATGTTTAAATGACATGCCCACTATGCTCGGTGGCGCATCTCCCAGTGGAGGTGTCTATTCTGGCCCTGGTGTAACTAATAATGGAGACGGTGCCACTTTTACTTTTGATCCGATAGCAGCTGGGGGTGTTGGCACTTATACCATTGCTTATAACCTTGACGGTTCTACGGCGACCAGTATGCTCACAGTTGTAGCTGCCCCCAACGTAACCTTCTCCACTGGTAATCTTAGCGTGCAAGTAAACGCGGGCATACAGACTGGCCTTAGTGGTGGTATGCCTGTTGGGGGTATTTACGGCGGCCCTGGTGTGATCGATGATGGCAATGGTATGACCTACTCTTTTAACCCCGCCACTGCTGGTGTCGGTATTAGTTCACTAACCTACACTTATCTTCCAGCCTTCTCCCAAATAGGGCTCGACATCGATGGAGAGGCTGCATTTGATCAATCGGGTACTTCTGTATCGCTGTCCTCTGATGGAAATCGTGTCGCTATTGGCGCAGTTACTAATAATGATGGAGGAAGTGATGCCGGACACGTAAGAATTTATGAATGGAGTGGTACCGCATGGGTACAACTAGGGCTTGACATTGACGGAGAAGCCACTGGTTCTTTTATTCAATCTGGTTATTCCGTATCTCTCTCCTCTAATGGAAATCGTGTCGCTATTGGCGCACGTTTTGAGGATAGTGGAGGCCTTAATGCGGGACAGGTGAAAATTTATG
>CAJXOS010000180.1 GCA_913057725.1 uncultured Lewinella sp. | reverse complement strand
ACTCCAAGCTTATGTTAAAGCTCTGGAAAGCGCGCCCTACAGTTATCCAGAGGTAGGCGCTTCTCGTGGAGATTTCCCTCAAGGCTATAAACATAGTCATGACCGGTTTTACCTGGGCCAGGGTGAAGAGATCTGGGCATACGCCTGCCAGCTGGTAGAAAATTGGCAAATGTTCCCTTCGGATTGGACCTTTATCTACCCACCGGAGCCCCCTCAGGAAGAGGATGTTGTCGCAGTATGTTTCAAGCAATTCGGCCTATGGTGGAAGAGTGCATGCCGGATGGTCTATCTTGAGGATGAACCACATCGCTTTGGGTTTGCCTACGGCACACTACCCACCCACGTTGGCAGTGGAGAAGAGTTCTTCGGCATAGAGCGAGACGAAGATGGGGACTGTTGGTTCTTGATTAAGGCGTATAGCCTGCCCTTATACTGGGGTACCCGTCTCTTCCCTTTCTATATGAGAATGAAGCAACGGGATTTCATCGGGCAGGCTGGTCGCAGAATGCAACAGTTGATACAAGAGCACCTCAACGCCTAACAACATGCCAAACCACAAAACCCTATGGCCTAAGCTTCTGGTCGCTGCTCTACTCTTTGCGGCACCCATTCAAACCCAATGGGCAGAACCCTTTGTCTATCAAATCTTGCTGGCTGGTCCACTACTATTTGTTCCTTGGGGAATTCAACTACTCTTACTCAAGGGTAGTGAATCGAGGACGGGAGTGTTACTCTATCTCATTCCCGCCACACTTTTACTTACTGCTTATTGCTTACCCTCAGGCTATCTAGCTGCTGGCTTGGCTATACCGTGGTTAATCTGGGTCAGTGGCATAGCATGGACTGTGCTTCGCCAAAGTCAGCCGGGCACTTTAGCCATGAAATTGGCTTTTGTCTTTCTACCCGTGGCCGCTGCCTGGATGTTTGCGGATCGTCTGGGTTGGCAGCCTTTGGGTTTTGATCCCTTGATCGTCCTATTGACTGGTGTACATTTTCATTATGCCGGTTTTGCCTTGGCACTAGTAACGGCCTTGCTTCCCGATGAAAAATGGAAAAAGCGCCTGAGCCTTGGCTTGCTACCAGGCGTCGCCGGTGTTGCTGCCGGCATCACCTCTACACAGTTATCAGGCCCTCCTTGGATCGAAATTATAGGAGTAACAATTATGGTACTAGTAGCAAGCGTTTTGGCCATCCGGCAAATTGCGTTTGCGCGAAACCAAAATCTGAGCAGTAGCGTTCTATTGAGCCTTGGCGCATTGGCCCTGCTAGCAGGAATGACCCTGGCCCTTCTCTACGGTTGGCGCTTTGAGCATCAATGGCCCTGGCTTAGCATGCCATTCATGTATGCTAGCCATGGTGTTTTGAATTCCCTGGGCTTTAGCCTGCTTAGCTTTACCGGCTACACTATCGGACCTTCCCGATAATTACCCCACTACTCATTGCGAGGTACACGAGTGGAATGCAGCATTTTTAATTTCCAACCGTCCTCGGTAAGGATAGCTACTGCACTTTCCAACCACTGCCCAGTGAACAGTACTTCATCATCCTTAACCCACTTGGCGTAATTGTGATAGGCCGTCCAGACAGTCTTACCATCAGCAACCGTCTCAATGAACTCGAAGCTATTTTGGCGTTCATAGCCTTGCTCTGCAGTACGGACAGCCTCCCCAATCTGATAGTTTTTGATAGTATCATTCGTCCATACTTCTCCGTGCTCTAAGAGAACGAAGTCTGCAGTATGTAAGCGATCCAAGGCTGTAGTATCACAGGCAGACCAAACTTCATCAAAGGCGTCACGGACTAATTGCTCGATAGCCTGGCGGCCTTCTTCAGCAGTAGGTAATACCTCGGCAGGTTCTGTTGCTTCCGTGGCGGGAGAGCCCGCAGGTTCACAAGCGAAAAGGGATAGCAGTACTAATCCGAAGAAGTAAGAAAACTTATGCATGTATAGGAGTGATTTATCTAGTAATGGGCCTCAAGATAAGGAAGTATAAGATGTGGAGCCACCCAAAAAACGAGTGGGAAGCAGTTACTCATTGGCACTACTTCCCACTATTTATTCCGTCTGATGACCTTGCGTCAAATCAGTGGATTATTCCATTCTTACCGGCTCCATATCTCGGAATAAGCTGAAGGTAATTTCATTCACCTTCTCGCGATATTCGACAAAATCTTCGGTAACCAGCTTATTCACTTCTTCCAATACGCTAGCGGTATGCGTACGAGCCTTTTCCATAGTAAAGCCCACCATTTGGCTTGGGCTGCCATTAATACCATTGATATAACGGCCCACAGAGAAGAGACTGCTCATTAGGTTTTCCGGGTTTCGCTTGATACCCTTCACATCCGTAGGTTCCATATAAAGCAACTCTACCTCGGCAATTTTTCCTTTGAGCTCCTTTCCCCATTTCTTGACTTCCGCCTTCACAGTATCTGGTGCGTGTACCAGTGCTTGTTCTACTAGCTTCATGTCTTTGCGCATTTCCTGTAGGCGGTTAAACCCATCGGTTGCTGCTTGTACAATCTCGTCCAGCTCTGCCCGCGCTGCAGCACGGCTCTCCCAGGTACCATTAGCGTACTGGATGCGTGGATCAGCATGAACTACTACGCTGGTTTCAGCAGTGTGCTCACCGTACGTCATTACAAGCTGATAAGTTCCTGGAGCTACCGCCATACCGGATGGTGTATCAGAATCCGGGCGTGGTTCACGACGACTTGGGAAACGAATACCGTCTTCTCGCAAGTTCCAGGTGAGGCGGTTAAAGCCAGGCTCCAGTTTTCTGGTGAAGGTCCGAATGGTATCACCGGCGCTATCCACAACTTGAATCTTTACCTTATCACTGCCTTTTCCTCTCTTTCGTTTTGGCCCTTCCGCTTCTGCACCTTCCTTCGGTTGAGGTTTTGTTGGCCCCTCTTCTTTTGCTTCTTCCTTAGGCTTAACCCAAACGGTCAATAGTGCTCCACGAGCGCGATCTTTTCCTACAAACTCCGCATCCGCGTAAAAGCGTACCCCCTGGTAGCTCCGACGTGCGGCTAAGTAAGCATCTGGTGATGGGAAAGCAGCAAAGGCTTCTTCTAGCACTGCACCTTCCGTTTTGGCAATTTCTCGCATTGGGCGCAGGTCATCCAAGATCCAAGCTGCACGGCCAAAAGTACCGATAATTAGATCCTGTTCCCGTGGGTGGATCTTCATATCGGCTACTGGTACACCAGGGAATCCTTCTGTCCATTTGATCCAGGTTTCCGCGTAATCTACACTGAAGTATAGCCCCTGATCCGTACCCAACCAAAGGTGATTAGGCGCCTTTGGGTCCTGTACAATACTTAGGGTAAAGCTTGACACATCATCCTCATCTACGATACGATTCCAGCTTTGGCCATAATCATTGGTATGATAGGCCATTGGCTCGAAGTTGTTCCGGCGGTAGTCATTGACAATGACAAAAGCCTCACCACGATTAACTTGAGATAGCTCGATATAAGGAATCCAGCTACCCGCAGGCATACCTGGTAGGCGATCCGCCAAATTGGTCCAACTATCACCACCATCACGCGTAATCTGAAGGTTGCCGTCGTCAGTGCTGGCCCAGATGGTATTGGCATCAAAGTAGTCAGGAGCAATAGCAAGCACAGTTGTATAGTTTTCGGCTTGCGTAGCATCGAAAGTCAATCCACCACTGATGTCCGCTTTCTGCTTGGTGGTATCGTTAGTCGTTAGATCCGGGCTGATGATAGTCCAATTTTGCCCACTGTCGGTACTCTTATGCACGTATTGGCTACCGAAGTAAATCGTATTAGCATCACGAGGATCTTGCGCCATCGCTGCATTCCAGTTGAAGCGCAGGCGTTCACCATCAGGATGCACCGGCTTAATGAAGGTAACTTGTCCTGTGTGCTGGTCAACCAAGCCTACATTACCACCTTGGCTCATCGCGTAGGCGTAGCGGTTGTCACCTGGCTTGAAGTGCACATCAAAACCATCTCCGAAGAAGATCTCCTGCCAGTCGTGATTGGTAATACCACCACTCTTCCAAGCCTGACTTGGGCCTACCCAAGAACCGTTATCCTGCATACCACCACCTACATTGTAAGGGATGTCCATATCGTGATTGATGTGGTAGAACTGAGCAGCTGGAATATTGGTCACAAAACGCCAGGTCTTACCACGGTCGCGGCTGATGTTCAAACCACCGTCATTACCATTAATGAGATAGTTTGGATCTTCTGGGTGAATCCAGAATGCATGGTGGTCAGGGTGTACATTCGTCCCATAATCCATGATGACACGGAACGACTTACCCCCATCTTCACTCAAACTCACGTAAGTGTATAGGTTGTAGATGCGATTCTCATTGACCGGATCAACATATAATTCAGCGTAGTAGAATGGGCGATTACCGATATTCTTTTCGCTGACGAGCTTCCATTTCTTACCGCCGTCAGTACTCTTGTAAAGACCGTTCTTCTTGGCTTCTACAAGAGCATAGATAATGCCAGGATCACTTGGGGCTATCGCTAAACCGATACGTCCCAGATCACCCTTCGGCAAACCGTCTTCAGCAGTGCGTTTCGTCCAGTTATCGCCACCATCATAAGTAACGTAAAGGCCTGAACCGGGGCCACCTGAGTTAAAGAACCAAGGGTCGCGGTCAAACTCCCACATAGCAGCAAGCAACTTATCCGGATTGGTTGGATCTACTACTAAATCGGCAATACCAACGCCGTCACCTACACTTAGAATGTGCTCCCAGGTGTCGCCACCATCCATCGTTCGGAATACGCCGCGCTCCTCATTAGGGCCCCAGATAGAACCCATGGCACCCACGTAAACGATATCCGGGTTATCACGATGGATGACGATCCGGTGAATATTACGAGTGGCTTCCAGACCTACCAATTCCCAGGTGTCACCACCATCACGGCTGCGGTAAAGTCCTTGGCCGGTGTTATGGCTATTACGTGGATTACCTTCTCCGGTACCTACCCAGATTTCGTCTGGATTGCGCTGGTTTACCTTAATGGATCCAATCGCTTGGAGTGGCTGCTCGTCAAAAATGGGTTTCCAGTCGATCCCGCCGTCGGTACTTTTCCAAACACCACCAGAAGCATTACCTACGTAGATAATATCTGGATCGCTGAGATCAACATCGATGGCCGTTACCCGGCCGCTCATTCCTGCCGGACCAATGTTACGAGGAGATAAGGCCTCGAAATACTTGTGCTCCGGAAGATCTTGGGCAAATAGCCCCACTGCCAGTAATTGTACGAGAATTAGAATGGCGAAATGTCTCATATGGTGAAATATGTGTGTTGTATAATCGTAGAATAAACTTGAGATTCCTCAATATGTTGTCAGGTGGGATCGTAAAGGAAGAGATTCCCCAGCGAACGAGCAAATAGCTGGCTGCAAGAGAGATGGGATGCACTGCAAAGGAAGGGGTAAGTAGGCCAAACAACTTAGATATCGTCAAGAATGTCCTCTCGTTGAGCTTCTTCTGGCGCCTTTTTACTGCGTACTACAACGGATATGAGCATAAACTAGGCCACTATTAAAGAGATCGATCCGACCAACGGATAATAGGAGATCATGAGCAGGACCATCATCTGCAAGGCCATGAGCCAAAGCGTCAAATGCCGACGACGATAGTGCAACCAGCCATAGACCAGCGAACTGACAATCGCACAGGTGGCCGGAGAAGCAATGAAGTAGGTCCAGATCGCGTACTCAATATCCCATGCCCAACCAATGGTACGGTTCGTATTCCAGGAGCCCATGCCCAAGTAACGTTGGAACCCTATGAGTTGAAACAGCCCTACTAAAAACAGTACAATGATAATCACCCAGAGGGAGCGCCGCTCGCGTTGCATAGATCAGATTTAGGAACAGAAAGATAAGGATGAATAAGGAACGCACGCGCTACAAGGCCTAGTGTAGGTGTTCTACTTGTTTAATTTAGCATAAATATCAACGCTGATAAACTCACCATCTTTCACCTCGCAATCCTTCATTGTTCCTTCGAGCTCGAAGTCCAGTTTTGCCATTGCTCTTTTGCAGTTTTGGTTATCGGACTCTACAAACCCTTCAATTCGGTGGAGACCTAGTTCGTCAAAACCATAATGGCAAATTAGTGGCATCACCTCGCTCATTATTCCTTTTCCCCAATAATCAGGAAGTAGCCAAAGTCCTATCTCAGCTTTTCTATGCTCAGTGGAAAGATCATTCAGGCCGCCAGCACCGTAAAAGACCTGGTTATCTAGTGAGCATATAGCCCACCAGCATTGTTCCGGGTTTGCGAACCAGGTCATTTGTTCTTTGGTCGCTTCTAAACTATCGTAGTTGACCCCGTAGTGCTTTATCACAAGGGGGTGTAATAACCCATGATAGATGTCCTGAATATCAGATGCTACTATTCCTCGTAGCAGGAGGCGTTTCGTCTTTATGGGTAGTATCTCCTTTTTCACGTCTATTCGCTTTTACTTGATGCTGGCGGCCCAATGTACGAATAGTAACAATGCGTTTTTACTGTACGCTTTTTGCTTCTTCGATGAGCTCACCGTTTTCGTAAATGTTCAGGGTCTCTACTTTAGTTCCCGTCTTCACAAACTCATAGCGCACGTTCTCGTAGTTGAAGTAAAACACATTTTCTGATTGTGCAAACAATAGTGTATTCCAGCCTGGTTCTCCATCGTGCACATCGGTAGCCCTCAAGAACTGACCTTCTCGTTTGACATTTACGATTCTATCCGGCAGGCTATAATCACCCACGTATTGATCCAACGTTTCGATAGGTAATTCAACTTCGGCTACATGCTGATGATCGTAACTGATCACGTGCGAGAGTTTCCATCCATCTTCCTCTTGTTTCCAGATAGCTGTCAGTTTTCCGGAACCTACGATCTTTTCAGTCTCATCGTTGATTTGCAGATAAAAAACGTGGTCGCAAAATTGGAGTGCACCGTAGTTGTCCATTGGGTACACCTGGAGGGTACCTTCGGTCAGGGCTCGTCTTAGTGGTTGTCTTGATCGTTGTTCCTCTCCGCAAAAAATGGCCATATCCGACATTTCTGCCTCCTTGGATGGAGTGAGCCCAGCTCGATCATGGAAGAATTCAAAATCTTCGGACAAGTAGGATGCATACTTTTCTAAATCACAGGCGTTCTGTGCCGAAAAGTAGAGGCTATCCATTGCGGCAATGGCTTTGTACAATTCACTTGGTTGCTCCTCCTCGACCACCTCTTGTTGGGGTGCTACGGTAGGTTCTTGTTGCTGCGTATCATTCGCATCACAAGAAATAAACAGCGCTAGGATGAAAGCTATGGGCAATAGACGATAAACGTTTAGCAGATTGGCTTTAGGACTCATGTTTTCATTGAGTTGTTCCCTTACAGATTGTAAGTTGAGGTGAATAGTTAGTGCCTCTTGGGGCTTTAACTAAAGACGTCACTTTGGTGCGCAGGCCCCTACTTGATCTAAAGAGAACCTTACTGAATCAGTACGAATTACATAAGGCTAGTCATGACTCTCCTCTACCTCAGAATGGTCACATCGCCCTTATACTCCTTTACCTCGCCATTGCGAAACCCAAGTTCAACATAGTATACGTAAGTTCCATTCTGCATATCCTTCCCTTGGTAAGTACCATCCCACCAGACAACGGAAGCATTAAGGTTTTGCTCTCCTAGCTCGTAGACTAAGGCTCCCCAGCGGTCAAAGATGCGGTAAGTCCTCAGTTGGATTTCGGTGTCTGCCTTTTTCAGCACCTGGAAGTCATCGTTGAGGCCATCTCTATTCGGTGAAAAGACATTGGGTATGTAGACCACGTTTTCCCCCGCGCAGGATTGATTAAAGGTGGGGGCAGTGGGTTCCAGGCATACATCACAACCATCGAATACTGCGGTGCCATTCGGTACGCCATTGCAATCCAAGCAACTTTGATTGAAGTTTGGATCATCGGGCTCGAGGCATACGCCGCAATCATCAAGGATTGCAGTTCCGTTAGGTATACCTCTACAATCCAAACAGGAAAGATCCACTTGAAGGAATACGGAGGTGGTAACGGTACAGCCAAAATCATCCGTAACCGTCAAAAAGTAAGTGCCTGTTTCAGTGAAGGTATTGCTGGCTGAATTGGGAGTATCTCCCCCACTCCACTGATAGGTAGTACCACCAGAGGCCGTCAAGGTAGTGCCTTCACAAAAGATAAGATCGCCTTCAATCTCAACCTCAAAAAGAGGTGGATTGAGCCCCCAGTTGATGTTGGTGTAAAATTCTGGTGTGGAGGAAAAAATGGTAATGCACTCGAATTCGCCTGGGAACAGCAAAATGACATAGCCTTCCTCCCCAATAATGGTTTGATTATCCACGAAAGTCATCCCACCTCCATCATAAATAGAGACGTATGGCAATGACAACTCCAGTGTAACCTCGAGGCCAGGACGGCCAATAGAAGACAAGAGAAGAATCGGATTAGTGACCACTTCTGAAAAACACATCATGGTTTCACCACCAGTGCCTGCGGCCCAATTGGTTCTGGGTACCGTGATATTTGGAATCACACCTTCAAATCCATTGAAAGCCGGAAAATTAAAAATGCTGGGAGTGGAGTCGAAATCATAATTAGCTACCATCTCCACAGCGATGGTTTGCCCATTTTGCGTAATGGTTCCGGTAGCGGAGTTTCCTGAAAAGTCATCCCAGACGGCCCAGTCGTAGTCTTCATCGCATTGTGCAATCCCATGCGTTGTTACTAAAGTGGAGGCCAGAAATAGAATAAGTAAGCGCGTGTAGATTTGGGGCATAGGTACGGTGTTTAGAAGTTGAATACTTGAAGTACCGAAGAATCAGAGAGGCCACCAGATTTAGAAAATCATTGGATAGCAAAACCGGTCGCGTATACAACATAGCCCGATATCAGCTTGAATACAAGCGCCTTAAATAGACTTTAAGATAGAAGAGAGAGAATTAACGGATTGACAACAGCTGCTTGAAGTCTCTGAGAAGACGATCAGTGCTCCATCCACTGATAGCGCTTGAGTCCTTTGACTTTGTACTTGCCAATAGAATCTACCGGATGAGATATCAGCCCACTTTTGCCGTCGTCAGCCCGGAGCACGTTGAAGTGAAGATGCTCTTCGGTTGTTTGTCCTGTTTTGCCACTTAAGGCAATGGGGTCGCCAGCCCTCACGTAATCTCCTAATTTGACCAAACTTCCATCCGTATCTAGGTGGCCATACATGGTGAACAAGCGAGAAAGGGTGTCATAGATCATTACTTGGTTGCCAAAAGGTGCCCATTTATCGCTCATACCCCAGCCGGTGTACCTATCTACTACCACCACCACATAGCCATCTTGGGCAGCAGCAATCGTGTCACCAATACCCATCGTGAAGTCAAAGGCATATCTAGATCGTGGGGTATTGTGGGTAGGGTTGGAATTGTTGCCTTGCAGCAGCTTATAGCGATCGGTTTGAGGGTAAGGAAGGCTGGCGAGCACAGTTGACCGTATGGGAAGCTGAGGATCACCCCACTTTACTTGAACGTTGACTTTCCCGCTGAGGTCGCCCTTATCTTTAATGGTAATAATTGTATCTGCATTTCCCGATAAAGTGAGTGGTGCATTGGCGGTAAATAGTTCGTTGACCGCTTTGTCCTCACAGGTCAAGAAAAAGCGCATCGGACAAGCGACTGGGTTTTTGATGCTTATTTGAAAATGCTGATCGTAACTTTCCTTGTAATCTATCGTGAGCGCAGATATACGCTCCTTGGGTATAGGGTGTAAGGAGCATGTTTTACTCAAAAAGTACAGTAGCAAAAGTAATCCCAGAGGCAGCACTTTCTTTTTAAAATTCATTCTAATCATGGTTTGTAATCAGCCTAAATAACTGCCTATCACTTTGTATACCAAACAGGATATCCAGGCTACATTGCGCCTAACTTGAAATACTATTTTCTCTATAAAAACTCCGTTCTTAAGAGCAGGAAATCACCTGTTCGAGGGTCTATTGCAAATTCAATGAATCCAATCCTGGTGGTGTTTTCCCCCATCAATTTAAATCCGATGAGGTATGTCTCTTTTTGTTCTGAGCTAAGCACCCTCCATTCCTCATTCCAGGTTACTCCATCGTAATCCGTTCGAATTGACGCTATCCGCGTTTTTATATTTGAGGCAGGATTAGTCTCTTCCCAATAAAGGGGCAGCGTAACATCCGTCGCGATCAGGTCAACATCATTTAAGAATACCGGTAGCTCACTTTCCTTCTTCAGGATTTTGTTGTCATCGAGACGAGACTCCAAGCTCATCCGAATTACTTCATAATTGCCAATAGGATCACCTTCTACCCGACGTGAATAATTGACGAAAAAATCAGGGCTACCATCAAGGTCAATATCAAGTTCTACGTTAGCTGGGGTTCTTGGAAACTCCAATTGGTCTTGGGTACAGGCGCAACTAACTAGGCAGAGAACGAGTAGGACTAAGGTTTTGTGCATAATATTGTCTTTTCTAGGATAGACAGTGTTAGCAGCATTTTTCGTTGGCTTTCTATTACTCTAAACATTCGACCCAATGCCCGCAATTCCTTAATGCACTTTTAAGGAATGCCTTATTCCTTTCCTTCACTTTTTTGACGCTTTAACCGCATTATAATAAAGATGGAGATGGCTATCCCCACAAAGCCAAAGACCAGTTCTTGCTCAGAGAAGGCTTCTGTCCAGGATTTATCAAATGCCACCATATTGACAGTTCCAGCTAAGAGATAACCAACCAGAAGTCCAGCTGAAATCTCTAAATCCTTTTTTTCTCTTTCTAGTTTGCCCAAATTATTGCTGATTTATTGAGCGCATTGTCTAGCTCTCCGTTCTTAGCGTAATTTTTTCGGCTTATTGATTCATTCAATCGGGCATCGAATGAAGTCATGTCTTGATGGGTAATATCCGGCACCTTACTTCAAATCCAAGATATTCCCCATGTTGTAGCAGCTCCGGCAGCGGGGTTCGTATTTGTCTTTTTCTCCAAGAACTACGGTAGAGTCTTCAGTCGACAAGCGATAGGAATGCGTGGCCAGATTACCACAATGCGAGCAGATCGCGTGCACCTTGGTGATGTATTCCGCTACGGCCAATAAACCTGGTATTGGCCCAAATGGCAGGCCACGAAAATCCATGTCCAGCCCAGCCACAATTACACGCTTACCCATCAGGGCGAGCTTCTGTGCATTCTGGATCAACTCTTCATCGAAAAACTGGGCCTCATCAATACCAACAACCGTTACATCGCGGCTAACATCAAGGATTTTCTCCGAGTGATCAATAGGAGTCGCCAAAATGAAATTCTCATCGTGAGATACCACCTTCACATTATCGTAGCGGGTATCTACGCGGGGCTTGTAGATTTCTACTTTCTGGTTGGCAAACTTGGCGCGTTTCAGTCGACGCAGTAATTCTTCGGTTTTACCCGAAAACATGGAGCCACAGATCACTTCGATCCAACCACTGCGCTGACCGCGAAAAAAGGGTTCTAAAAACATATCGTATGGGGCTAAACAAGGAGCACTTAGAGACGCTCATCACTCCTTGAAGTAGTACTTCGATAAAAATTGAGGCACGAAAGATAGCCAGCAATCACAATTTTCACTAAGAAAAGGAGGTTATCCTTAACAATTAGCGCAGCTATTCCTTTATTTTTGGCTGCCCTGAGCAAGACATAACAAACGAACTTGTCAACCGACATGGACCTACAACAAGCAAAAATCCTTCTTGAAAAGATCAATGCACTGCATAAATCAGTGAGCCTGGATAATGGTGAAGTCTCTAATATTGAGCGAGACTTGATGCTTTCCTACATCCGCCAGCTCTACGAATCATACCTCAGCATCGAGGGTACTACTACGCCTAGTTCTTATAAAAAGGCCGTAGCTCCTAAAGCTAAAGTCGTAGCCGCACCGGTAGTAGAGGAGAAAGTGGCACCGCCGCCTCCACCGCCACCAGCGCCAGAACCCAAACCTGAGCCAGTAGCGCCGCCTAAGCCAGCGCCAGAACCAGTAGCTAAAGCAGCACCTGTACCGCAGGCTGTTCCTAGTCCGGCCCCTGCTAGTACGAAGGTAGATCCAGCCATCAGTGCTCTATTCAAGCACAAGGCAGCACGGGAGCTATCAGAGAAGCTGAGTCAGCAGGCTATTACAGACTTGACTAGAGCTATGTCCATCAACGACAAACTCCTGTATTCTAACGAACTATTTGGTCGCGACATGGCTCGCATGAACGAAGCCCTACAGAAACTAAATGGCTTGGGAAGCATGGATGAAGCTCAGAATATGCTGGTTGGAATCGCACAGCAGTTTGACTGGACCGAAGAGGAAAGAGTAGAGGTAGCGCAGAGCTTCATTAAGCTGGTGCGTCGCAAGTACTAATCTTAACTCGAACGACAAAACTAAAGAGGGGCGTGGAAAACAGTTTTCCACGCCCCTCTTCTGATTAGGATCAATTGCCTAGACAAACTTCATCTTGTAGTCGGCTCTCGCTTTCCCTTTTTTGATGTTCTCTAACTTACGGCGAATCATTCTCTTCTTAATTGGCTTGAGGTACTCCGTAAAGAGCTTACCGTCCGTATGGTCGTATTCATGTTGGATCACGCGCGCATTCAAGCCACTGAAGGTAGCTTCCTGTGGTTCAAACTTCTCGTTCATCCAGCGCAGGCGGATTTCTGAAGGACGCTCTACCTCACCACGAATATCAGGGATACTGAGGCAGCCTTCCTCATAGGCCCACTCTTCGCCCGTTTCTTCCACCTTTTCAGCATTGATGAAGACCATCTTGATCCCCTCTGCTTCGCGGCCTTCCTCCATCATTTGGACGGTATCTACTAAGAATAGGCGGATAGAACGGCCGATCTGAGGAGCTGCCAAACCAACACCATTGGCGTGGTACATGGTCTCCCACATATCAGCGATTAGCTTCTCCAGATTAGGATAGTCTGGGTCAATTTCCTTTCCTACTTTCTTCAATACGGGCTGACCGTATGCATAAACCGATAACAACATAAGTGTTGAGAGTTTCTAATATTTGTGCGCTTCCAGATATTCCTGCAACAAGATGGTAGCAGCCATCTTGTCAATCAGACCTTTTTCTCGGCGCTTTTTCTTTTTCAGGCCACTTTCCAGCAGTGCCTCCTTGGCCATCACCGAAGTAAAACGCTCATCCTGCCGCACAATGTTCATTTCCGGTTGCTGTTTTTTCAGCTTACGGATAAAACCAATAATATGTGGCTCCAGATAAGTAGGCGTACCGTCAGCATGTTGGGGCTCTCCCACCACTACTGTTTCCACTTCTTCTTCCTGAAAATAGGCTTCCAGGTATTCGAGAAGCTGATTGGTTTCTACCGTATCCAGACCATTAGCAATAATCTGCAGCGGGTCCGTCACCGCGATTCCCGTCCGCTTCGTACCATAGTCAATTGCCATAATTCTTGCCACGTCACAAATATAGGTAGCAATAGCCAGAAAGAGCCCCCTCAGCGGCACCTATCTACCAGGGCCTTAGTAGTTTGACGGTAATTAATAAAACAGTTATCTTTTGGGGCTTGTCCTTTGCACACGCCAAGTCCAAGTTT
>CAJXOS010000179.1 GCA_913057725.1 uncultured Lewinella sp. | reverse complement strand
CGGTACCGCCCCTCAGGCGGTATGGCCCCAAAGAAGGGCAATTAGTATCTGGTTTCTCAAACCTACAATTCGGTAGGGCTTTTCGACAGTTGGGTCAAGATTAGTGGTTCAAGGCGCCCTCTTGCTGCACCTTTGAAGTATCGAAAACGAAAGATCACTAGTCATGCGATACTTCTCCACTCTTCTTTTGCTTCTTAGTCTTGCAGCGAGCTTGTCAGCTCAGACTTCCTTTAGTGGACTAGTCGTAGATGAGAATGATGAGCCTGTTATTGGCGCCAACGTCTACTTGGCAGGTACGTACGATGGCACTTCCACGGAATTGGATGGCACGTTCTTATTCGAAACCACCGAGGTAGGGGAATGGATATTAACCATCACCTACCTTGGATATGAAAATTGGGAGGCAACTATTCAGTGCGATCAATCCGCACAAAGTTTTGAAGTAAAACTTGCACAATCAACGAATGACTTGGAAGCGGTGGTGATAACTGCCGGCGCATTTGAGGCAGGAGAGGGCAAAAAGTCTGTTACCTTAAGTACACTTGATATCGTGACAACTGCTGGAGCTACCGGTGATGTCATTGGTGCCTTGCAAACGCTACCCGGAGCACAAAGGGTAGGAGAGGATGGTCGTCTCTTTGTGCGTGGTGGAGCAGCCTATGAAACTAAAACTTTCATTGATGGTGCGTATGTCGCTCAGCCTTATACGAGTACGGTGCCTAATGTGCCTGCGCGTGGACGCTTTTCTCCCACACTTTTTAATGGTACTACATTTAGCACAGGGGGCTATTCTGCGGCTTATGGACAAGCACTTTCAAGTGCACTTATCCTGGAATCTGATGACCTCGCGGATCATACGTTAACTGGTATTTCACTGATGTCTGTGGGTGGAAGTTTGAGTCATACCCAGCGTTGGGAAAACACCTCGGTATCTGTCAGTGCGGACTATACGAACTTACAGCCATACATGGGTTTGATACCACAAAACATTGAATGGGATCAGGCGCCAAAAACGAGCGGGGGACAAGTAATTTTCCGTCACCGTTTTGAGGAGGGCGGCTTACTAAAGGCACAGGTGCAGCATCATGCTAGCAGTATGGCCCTGAGTACGCTGAACCCGCAGCTATTGGAGGAGAGCATATATGTACGTTTAGAAAACGACTATACCTATGCCGGCCTCTCTTATCAGACCATGTTGCCAGGAGATTGGAGCCTCAAGTCGACTTTGGCCTATACTCGTCATGAAGATCGTACTAGAACCATTGCTCAAATTAATGAGCGGCAAGATGCTATCACAGGCAATCTTCAATTGAGCAAAGGCATTGGTGAAACGCACCTCTTGCGTTCTGGTCTGAACTTCATCTACGAAGACACGCAAGAAGGACTTCGCTTTGAGGAACACATGGAAGAGCACGGTGTGAAAGAACCACTTGTAGCGGCTTATTTAGAGGATGATTGGACGATCAGCAAGAAGTTGGTGGCTCGCTTGGGGGCACGTGTAGAATATCGTACTTCAACGGAAGAATTGACGCTAAGTCCTCGGTGGTCACTCGCTTACAAGACGGGAGAGTACAGTCAAATTGGAGTGGCTGGTGGGCGCTTTGTCCAGACACCTACGACCAACTTTCTATTCCAGCAACCCGGCTTGCAATCGGAAGAGGCAAGTCATTTGCTAGCTAATTGGCAATGGCAGAAATCTGGCCGGACGATACGGGTGGAGGCTTATGAAAAGAGCTATCGGAATCTGGCACTACAAACGGAAAAGGAACTAAATAATGAAGGCGGTGGCTTTGCCCGAGGTTTAGACCTCTATTATCGCGACCGTCTCTCGATTCCGAATAGTGATTTTTGGGTGTCCTATTCCTACTTGAATACCGAACGCACTTTTGATCGCTTCAATACACCCATACAACCTGGTTTTGCCAGCCCGCATACGTTGAACGTCGTTTACAAGTACTGGGTCAACCGCTGGCAATCAATGATCGGTTTGACTGGAGTTTGGGCATCGCCTCGTAACTACTACCGGCCAGATAATGGGGCCTTGGCTGGGCAAACCACCGCCTTTCGGGACTTGAGCTTCAATTGGAGCTACCTGACGCAGATAAAAGACCATTTCACGGTGATTCACTTTTCTGTATCCAACTTGCCAGGCTTTGACAATCACTTCGGTGAACAGTTTAGCCAGCAACCAGCTGCCGACGGTACTTATCCGGCTACTACTATTCGCCCTCCAGCCAAGCGCTTCGTATTCCTTGGTGTCTTAATCAGCATTGGTGAAGAGGGAGCCAGCATCTACTAAATCGAAATCAATAATTCAACAACTATAAAACATTTATCATGAAAAACTTGATCGTATTCTTCCTGTTTAGTCTGTCTATCTCAATTACTGTTGAAGCTCAAGAAGACCGCTTCACTACGGCTATGACCGCCTTGATTGAACAGATGACCGTCGAAGATCCCTCAGCAATTGATTGGCCGTCAATTACCAATAAATTAGAGCGCATCGGTAGCGCCGAACCTGATCAGTGGCTTCCTCATTACTACTTAAGTTACGCCAATCTTCAGTTGGCGATGAGCGCAATGAATCAGGGCAACCCGCAAGGTGTAGAGCAATATGTGAAGTTGAGTGAAGCTCATCTAGGTAAGGCCAAAGAACTCACAGCAATGAACAGTGAGCTGAAATGTATGGAAGGGTACGTTGCGCAGGGTTACATCTGGATTGATCCAATGAATAATGGCCCTCAATACGCTGGTGCTGCACACGCTGCTTATGCTGCAGCCATCGCAATGGACGAGGCAAACCCACGTCCACACATGCTTCGGGGCATGTTGACCCTCTTTACGCCCGAGTTCTTTGGTGGAGGAGCAGAAAAGGCGAAGCCTATGTTGGATGCCGCGTCGGCGCTATATGAACAAGAGAGTGCTACTGACAAAGGAATCCTTCCTGCTTGGGGACAGCCGACGAATAACTGGATGGTACAGAAAGCTGCCAGGGACTTGGCAGCAAGCGATGAATAATAACTAAATTAGGCCCGTTGCCACTTTTGGGGTGACGGGCTTAAGAATAATATCTCATGCGAGAAACACTCAAAGCACATGCTAGTTTGGCGGCAAAGGCTTTCCTCGGGGGAGCACTCGCCTTCTTTATCATAGATATCACCTTGTTAGGATATCCTTTCAATGAGTACCTGTTTTGGCATGTGATGCACTCCGGTTTACTAACAGCCCTCTTGTTCATTGGGAATGGAGTGCTCGCTGACAGTGTCAAAATTTCCTGGGTAGAGTATCCATTGCGCCGCTTCGTCGTTTCCGCGGTACTTACTGTTGTGATTACCTATTTGATTGGGATGCTAGCCGATATTATCATGGCGCTACTTCGATACGGCCGTTTGCCTAAAGAACCGCTGGTGATTTCAAACGAGTATTTTATGAGCCTGCTTGTGGTTACACTGATCATTAGCTTGTTTATGCACGGCCGCCAGTTTCTGATGAACTACCGCCAATCGATTGTAGCCCAAGAAGAACTAAAACGAACACAGCTTGCTAGTCGTTACGAATCACTCCAGAATCAGGTCAATCCGCACTTCCTGTTTAATAGTCTTAATGTGCTGAGTAATCTTGTCTACAAGGACGTTGACCTTTCAGCTAAGTTCATCGAGCAGTTGGCATTGGTGTATCGCTATGTTTTAGAGGCCCAAAACCACGAAGTGGTAGACTTGAATAAAGAGCGGGAAATGCTCGATGCCTACTTGTTCTTGCTGCAGATTCGCTTTGGTGACCAACTAGAGGTTGAAATCGACTTGCCATCCGCATCAGATGAGGTTATTCCTCCCTTGACCTTGCAGTTGCTGGCGGAGAATGCTGTAAAGCACAATGTGATTTCAAAGAAGAATCCGTTGCAGCTGAAGGTCACTAAAGAGGATCAAGAGATTGTGGTTCGTAATACGCTACAGCTGAAACAACAAAAACAGGAGTCCCTAGGCATCGGGCTGGATAACGTCCGGGAACGGTACCTGCTTCTGAGTGATAAAACCATTCAAATCTCTGACGTTGGAGAATGGTTTGAAGTGCGACTCCCCATCTTACAAATGCAAACTTCATGAGAGTTCTAATCGTTGAAGACGAACCATTAGCTGCTGATCGCCTGGAAACGATGCTCCGCCAGCGAATTGATAATTTGGAATTAATGGCAGTGCTGGATACAATTGAGGACACAGTAGAGCTGCTAAAGAAAGGAGCTTTGCCGGATCTCGCTTTCCTGGATATTCAACTGGCTGATGGATTAAGCTTTTCTGTCTTTGATCAAGTGCCAGTTGACTTTCCTGTTGTCTTTACTACTGCCTTTGATCAGTATGCTCTTCGTGCTTTCGAAGTAAATAGTATTGACTACCTGCTGAAGCCTGTTGCGGGCGATAAGCTAGATCGAGCACTATCCAAATTTCAGCAACGGGATGCTGGAGAGCAGAAAGAGCTTGCTTTGAACGCGAATGTGCTACAACAAGCGCTAGCCATGCTTCAGGGACCAAAGTATAAGGAGCGATTTGTTGTAAAGTCTGGGGCGAATCTGCTCACCGTGCCAGTCTCTGATATCCAATACTTCTGGTCGCAAGATAAGATGACGTGGATCCGCCTAGCAGATGGCCGCAAGCACGTTGTTGATTTTACCCTTGAGCAATTAGATGATCTTGTGAATCCTGCTGCTTACTTCCGGGTCAACCGCAAATACATGGTACGTTTGGATGCAATACAGAAAGCGACGGTTTATAGCAATAGTCGCCTGAAAGTACATCTGCCGGACCTTGATAAAGGAGAGGAGGTAGTGGTAAGCAGAGAGAAGGTGCAAGCCTTTAGGAAATGGCTAGCAGGGTAGGGGACGAAAGAGAGAATACGAAGCCAGATATTGGAGTATCTGACTTCGTATTTTTCTGACACTAGTCACGCAGCAGGTGCCGACTAATAACTAGCTTTTGAATTTCAGATGTACCTTCACCTATGGTACACAACTTAGCATCGCGGTAGTACTTTTCTGCGGGGAAGTCCTTGGTAAAGCCGTAACCACCGAAGATCTGTACGCCTTCCGTAGAGACTTTTACCGCCGTTTCTGAGGCAAAGTACTTCGCCATAGCAGAGACTTTCGTTACTGGCTCGTGAGCATCTTTCAAGTCACCAGCTTTACGAGTTAGTAGTTCTGAGGCTTCAATTTCTGTAGCCATGTCTGCCAACTTGAAGGAGATGGCTTGAAATTTCGAAATGGACTTGCCAAATTGCTCCCGTTCCTTAGCGTATTGAAGAGCAGCTTCGTAAGCCCCTTTAGCAATACCCAAGGACAGTGCTGCAATGGAAATACGGCCACCGTCTAATATTTTCATCGACTGAATAAAGCCTTCACCGACTTCACCGAGTATCTGGCTCTCATGAATGCGACAATTGTCGAATATCATCTCTGCTGTTTCACTGGCTCGCATTCCGAGCTTATTCTCCTTCTTTCCAGCGGAGAAGCCTGGAGTACCGCGCTCAACTACAAAAGCAGTCATGCCGTGGCTATCTAATAATTCACCGGAACGAGCAATGACAACGGCAACTTCACCTGATTTTCCGTGCGTGATGAAGTTCTTACTTCCGTTGAGAACGTAATATTCTCCATCCTTTTCTGCAACGCAGCGCATACGGCCGGCATCGCTTCCTGTATTGGGTTCGGTAAGGCCCCATGCTCCGATCCACTCGCCGGCAGCTAAGCGTGGTAGGTACTTTTGCTTCTGCTCCTCAGTGCCGAACATTAAAATATGGTTGGTACAAAGCGAGTTGTGGGCGGCAACGGAAAGTCCGATAGAACCACAAACTTTAGCAATTTCTTCGATGATGGTGATATATGCCTGATAGTTCAGGCCGGCGCCGCCGTATTCTTCGGGAACGAGTACGCCAAGAAAACCGTATTGTCCCATTTCATGGAACGTGTCCTTCGGGAAGTGTTGTGCTTCATCCCATTCCATAACGTGGGGACGAATGTGTGTTTCCGCAAAGTCGCGGGCGCTTTCCCGAATGAGCGCAAGGTTTTCTGGGCTAATAACATTTTTGGTTAGGACAGACATCTATAGTTTATTAACGATTTGAGATTACAAGCAGTCTGGGCTCTAGGTATAAAACTGTGGTGTGGCTTCTTTTATTTTGGTAACAAATTGTCAGCAGAAGTGTTGATTTGTTCGGCTGTCATTTTCTCTTCTCCCCATCCTAGGAAGGCTCTCATTTTATGGTAGATCTCGGTGTTTTCATAAATTCCTCCGAACGCTTCGGCCCCTGGGCCATAGGCATATACGGGAACTAAACTACCGGTATGACCATTGGTGGTAAACTCGGTTTTTACACGACCTCTCTTTGAACCTGGTTGCACAGCCATACCTCCTGATTCATGGTCGGCAGTTACGATCACCAGGGTATTGCCGCGATTTCTCGCAAAGCGGAGTACTTCACCAATGGAGCGATCAAAGTCTAGTGTCTCCTGAATGGCCAATTTTCCTTCATTTCCATGGTTAGCCCAATCGATCTGGCTGCCCTCAATCATGAGGAAGAAACCTTTGTCCTTAGCGCGAACATTTAAAAACTCTGCACTTAGGCGGCTGGCATAGGATAAATAACTACGACCCTGGCTAACGGGTAGTGGGTGATTATCAGCGGTGAAAAAGGCGAACTTGAGCTTGGGGTCCGGCACCACATCAGAAAGTCTTCCGTTGAAGTAATCTGCCACCAAATAGCCGCGACTTTGCAATTCTGCTAGAAGGTCTCGGTCGTCGGATTTACGGCGATCAAAATACCGCTTACCGCCACCAATCATCAAGTCAACCTGCGATTGTGCTAAGTCCTCGGCAATCTGCTCATACAGGATCCGCATAGGCTGGTGGGCGGAAAAAGATGCGGGAGTAGCATGCACAATTGTTGAGGTAGCTACAAGGCCTGTAGCTAGTCCACGCAGTTTCGCTTCTTCCATTATGGTCTGGATAGCTATCGTATCTGGCCCCACTCCAATGGCACCATTGTAGGTTTTTTCTCCAGTAGCAAAGGCGGTTGCTCCTGCAGCAGAGTCGGTAACTAGGTTGTCGAAGGAATAGGCTTTGTGGAATCCGATAATTGGAAATTGCTCCAGGGCTAGGGGACTTGGGCTGGTGTAGAGTGCCGCAGACATTTGACTCAGGCCCATACCATCTCCAATCATAAGTATTATGGCTGGAGCGCTAGTACTTAGCCCACCCTCGGAATTCCAATCAGGCCCTTGGTCGCTTGTAGTTCGACAAGTGCTCAGTAGCATCACTCCAGCGAGCCCGATAAGCAAGCTGAATAAGCGTAGTCTTGGCCCTATTGCCCTATGTTCATTCCTGCAATTCAAAGCTTTGAACTATTGATGTTAATATAACTGTAACCTACCCCTTCGAAGTGCTGCCAGTTCAAATTTTATACTTCGCTTGTTTTGCCGAAGGCTTGGTTGTTTTGGCCAGTATTTCCAAATATTTATCTATGGAAGAATTTATCGTAGAATTATATTCCTTAATTTTAATTTATTGATGTAAAATCAAAATTAAATTCTGTAAAAACTCTACCTTTGCACGAACTAATTCAGGTGCTTATTCGTTACACTGGCAAAACCCTGTAAAACTAACAAAATAGCCCTTACCACTGAAATTACAACCAATGAAAACACTACGTCGGTCCTTGATCTATTTTTGGTTGCTCGCCCTTGCACCGGCCCTAGCGGGAGCCCAAGTAACTGGTGACGAGAACGACAACCGCTCCATTTTTGATTACTTAATTGAAGAGGAGTACACTGAGGCAGTTATTACCACCGACCTGGCCAAGTTGTTGGCTGATCGGCAAGGTGAAACGGAGTATCAAGCTGCTGATCTGCTTTTAACAAGTGAAAGCGGGCAGATGATGAGTTGGGAGATTGAAGTAAAGACACGTGGTAAATACCGCCGTCGTGTTTGTGACTTTGCGCCAATTAAATTGAATTTCTCAAAATCTCAACTTAGAGCTGCCGGCTTCAATGATTTCGATAAATACAAATTGGTAACGCACTGCGATGAAGACCGCTACTCAGGCGAGACTGCGGTTTTAAAGGAGTATGCTGCCTATAAGTTGTATGAGGCCTTAACACCGAATAGCTATCGCACTCAAGTACTCCGGATTCGATATGTTGACAGTGAAGGTAATCTACCCAGCGTACGTCGGTATGCCTTTCTAATTGAGAGTGATGCACAAGTTGAGCAACGCCTCCAACGCGAAGAGTGTGAAGAGTGCTTGGGAGTAGCTCCGGAGCAACTCGACCGGGAGGCAGAAAATCTACATGCAGTATTTCAATACATGATTGGAAATGTAGATTTCAACCTGGCTATGAGTAGAAACTTGAAGCTGTTTGGCTCAGAGCGTGTGGGAGGCTTAGTGCCGATTGCCTATGACTTCGATTTTTCTGGCCTTGTTGCAGCTGACTACGCTATTCCTGCTACCCATCTAGGACAGTCAACCATTGGTGATCGAGTATTTCTTGGTCTTCAGGTGGAGGATAGCCTAATGGAGAGTACTCTGGCGAAGTTTGAAGAACATCGTTCAACCTTCTTTCAGATCATCCGTCAAGAGCGCCGCCTTTCTAGTCAGGCACGCTATGAGATGCGGACTTATCTGAATAGCTTCTTTGATCACCTGCAAGAACTGCGGAAGGCGGGAAGCAAACGAACGTACGCGCAACTGCGCAGCACCAGCCCGGACATTGTTCCGGCAGGAGCTAGACCAGAACATTATGGTGTGCGGCGCTAAAGCGGTAGATTTTCTCCAAAATTAATATTGGTTTCCCTCTAAATGATACGGCTAATCGGTAGACAAAGCACCGATTAGCCGTAGATATTATCGATTCTAAAAGTTAGTGTATTTTTAACAATAACTTAAGCTACTTTCCCATAACTTTGCGTCATAAGGTAAACTAATTCTCAACACCAATCTCCCTGCCTTATGGAAACAATGACATGTACGGCAATGCATGATTATTTCAGTAAATACCTGAATTTGAGAAGGTTAATTGTTGTTTTTCTATTCGCACTCAGTCAATCACTATTCGCTCAGATTAACAATCCCTCGATCTTTGACATGCTCACCGGAGAGGATGTCCGTGAGATCACGATCAGTACTGATTTAGTACAATTACTGAGCACTGCAGAGTTAGATGCTGAGTATCAGTATGGCACCTTCACGTTTGAAGATGGAAACGCACTCCGTTCTTTTGACATCAAGCTTCGACCTCGGGGCAAGTTTCGTCGTCAGGTGTGCGAGTTTCCGCCAATTAAGCTCAACTTCCCCAAATCGGTTCTGCTGAACCGTGGACTTTCCAAACATGATAAGCTAAAACTGGTTACCCATTGTACGGATGATAAAGACTTGGGTAATGAGAAGGTGCTTCGTGAGTACTTGGCCTATAAGCTTTATCAGGAGTTGAGCCCTTACAGTTATCGTGTGCAATTGGTAGAGGTGCAATACCTGGATACCTCAGGGCGCATCAATGGCTTTCGTCGCTATGGTTTCATTATTGAAGATACCGATGAGATGATTGCACGGATCAAGGGTGAAGAATGTGAGGATTGTACCTATGCTAGTCCACAGTCATTCGATGATATGGCATCTGGTGTTCATGCAATGTTTCAATACTTGATCGGTAATGCTGATTACAGTATCCCTGTATTGCGTAATGTGAAAATCGTAGAACGCAACATGGATCACAAGTTGATTCCCGTTGGCTATGATTTCGACTTTTCGGGTATAGTAGAAGCGCCTTATGCCATACCGGCTACCTATCTAGGTCAGTTGACGGTTCGGCAGCGCATCTATCTCGGTACAGTTGCCACTGATACACAAATGCAAGAGGTATTGGAGCTCTTCTTTGCTAAAAAAGAGACACTGCTCTCTACGGTGGCTCGTTTTCGCTTGCTACCCTCCACTGATCGGCATGCGATTAAGGAGTATCTGCTCACTTTTTACGCGCAAGCGGAGATGATCCGCAGGAATGATTATCAGCTTGTATATCAGCAACTTCGCCAGGAGCATCCTTTGGCAGTACCAGATGGTGGTACAGCTTCCGACTACGGTGTTGTTGGAAAGTAAGCGTTAGCACCTAAGTTTACAGGGCCTTGCTTATCTTTGAGACAAAAGATAGCAAGGCCTTGCAACTTCAGCAGATACAGCTTATTCATTTCAAAAACTATTCTGGTCAGACGATCACGTTTAGCCCTCGGCTTAATGGTTTAGTAGGACAGAACGGTATGGGTAAAACCAACCTGCTGGATGCCATCTACTATTTATGCATGGGCAAAAGCTATTTTTCTGTCCGCGACCAATTCTTAGTAGAGCATGGGGAGTCCTTTTTTCGCTTGGTAGGTCAGTTTGAACTAGCTGATCGCAAGGATAAGCTTGTGGTAAAGGTGGTGCCAAAACAACGGAAGGAGTTGGAAATCAATGGCCGGGTCTATGATAAGTTAGCTGATCATGTAGGTCGATTTCCAGTAGTTATTGTCGTCCCCGATGATACCCAGTTGATTCGGGAAGGGAGTGAAGAACGTCGGCGTTTCATTGACAATACCCTCAGCCAACTAGATGCTGATTACCTACGAAGTTTACTGCAGTATAATAAGGTCCTCAAGCAACGCAATGCGCTGCTCAAACAGTGGGGGGGGCGTTTGTTGTCGGAAGACTTACTTCAGGTGTACGATGAGCAAATGTTGGAGCCCGCAAAATACATTCATGCCAGGCGTGCAGCGTTCATAGAGGAGTTTCAGCTTCCGTTCCAATCTGCTCATCAGGCTATTTGTGGCGGAGCGGAGCAGGCAAGCCTCCGTTATCGTTCTGCCTTGAATGAGACTCCCTTGTTAGAATTACTCCAAAGTAGAAGGGATAAGGATGTCGTTCTTGAGCGTACAAGTCAAGGGATTCACCGTGATGATTTGGTTTTTCACCTAGGAGATCATCCACTGAAGCGATTAGGTAGCCAGGGGCAGTTAAAGTCCTTTATTTTGGCATTAAAATTGGCGCAGTACCGCTTTTTGATGGTGGAACGAAAAGTACCGCCGATTTTGTTGTTAGATGATATCTTTGATAAGTTAGACCCACAGCGGGTTCAACAACTCGTAGAGTACATCTTGAAAGAAGATTTTGGTCAGGTCTTTATTTCTGATACCGATCAAGATCGTATATCGAAGGTACTCCGCGACAATGCTTCAAGCCAACCGCGTCTTTACACCGTAGTGGACGGCACTGTGGAGGAACAAAATTTAGTATCAGCATGAGCAAACACAATCAAACGCAGTTAAAGGATGCGATAAAGGCGATGCTTGATTACTACAAGCTGAAAGGGAAGTATCAGCAGACCAGGATTAAGCAGCTTTGGACCTCGCTCATGGGGCCGGCTATTGCTCAGTATACCACCGATCTTAAGGTATATCGAAAGAAGCTGTATGTACAGTTATCATCCGCTCCGCTGAAGCAAGAACTTAGCATGGGGACGGAGAAAATAAAGGACATGATTAACGAAGAGCTAGGCGAGGATTATCTCGAGGCCGTTATTATTCGGTAAGCAGACTTTCGATGGCATTAACCTCTCTTTCCAATTGGATGCCAAATCTTTCTTCTACATTATCTACTATCAATTTGCTGAAGGCGAGAATCTCTTCTCCAGTGGCGTTGTCATGATTGACAATCACTAATGCCTGTTTCTCATAGCAACCTACATCTCCCTTTCGCTTACCCTTCCAGCCCGATTGATCGATCAACCAACCTGCGGCTAATTTTACGAGCCCTTCACCAGCAGGATAGGAAGGTATTTGAGTTGGGGCTAGCCGAACCTTCATTTCTTCGAATTGCGCTTCTGGAATGATGGGGTTCTTGAAAAAGCTACCTGCATTCCCCAACTGCCGCCAATCCGGAAGTTTGGACCGGCGTATTTCGATGACCGCTCCGGCAATGTCAGATGGAGTAGGAGAGGAGACCCCTTTTTCTGCTAGTACCTTTTGAATCGCGCCGTAGCTTGTGTTTAGCTGATGCTCACGTGAAGTCAGCTTCAATCGCACCTTCGTGATGAGGAATCTACCTTTATTGGACTCGTCTTTGAAAGTGCTATGACGATATGCAAATTGGCACGCCCGATGATCAAACTCCGCGAACTTACCCTCCTGGAGATCAAAAGCCCGCAAGGATTCAAAAATATCTTTGAGTTCTACGCCGTATGCTCCAATATTCTGTACTGGAGCCGCTCCAACAGTGCCGGGAATAAGGGCAAGGTTTTCCAAACCTCCTAATCCGTGTTCCAGGCTCCATAGTACAAGCTGATGCCAATTCATGCCTCCACCTGCTTCAATCACAACCTCATTGTGGAGCTGTCGGATTACCTCTACTCCCATGATGCAGTTGTGCAACACAAGTCTTTCGATCTTTTTTGGGAGCAAAAGATTACTGCCACCACCTAGAATTAAGGTCGGCTGATTTGCGAGGGCATCCGTCATGGATTGCAAATCGCTTTCCTGCCTGATTTCAGCGAAATAGCTAGCGGTGGCGTCAACGCCAAATGTATTAAGGTGTCGAAGTGACTGGTTTTCTTGGATCAAAGCAGCTTGTCTTTCCCGCAAATGTAGGAACTTCATTATTTTCGCGGCCAAGAAAACCAAATAGAACCATTTTATGAAGAATATTGCCGTGATCGGTGCAGGGACAATGGGTAACGGAATTGCCCACGTCTTCGCCCAGAGTGGATTTGATGTGACTGTGGTTGATATATCTGCAAATGCGTTGGAAAAAGCCCTTTCCACCATTACTCGCAACCTTGATCGCCTAATTGGTAAAGAACGCATCACTGAGGCTGACAAAGAAGCTACGCTCAACCGATTGAAAACAAGCACCGACTTGGAGTCTGCAGTAGGACAGGCTGATCTTGTGGTAGAAGCTGCTACCGAGCATGTGGATCTAAAGCTGAAGATCTTTGAGCAATTGGATGCGGCTGCACCAGAGTCGGCGGTATTGGCTACTAACACCTCCTCCATTTCGATCACTAAGATCGCCGCCGTTACAAAGCGCCCGGAGAAGGTAATTGGTATGCACTTCATGAACCCAGTTCCAATCATGAAGCTGGTGGAAGTTATTCGCGGCTACGCGACTTCTGATGAAGTGACCAGCCAGATCATGGAGCTGTCTAAGAAGCTAGGGAAAGTTCCTGTAGAGGTTAATGATTACCCAGGATTTGTTGCTAACCGCATCTTGATGCCAATGATCAATGAGGCTATTTACTCTTTGTTTGAGGGGGTAGCGGGCGTTTCAGAAATTGATACGGTTATGAAGCTGGGTATGGCTCACCCGATGGGACCACTACAATTAGCTGACTTTATCGGACTAGATGTATGTCTATCTATTCTACGTGTGCTGCATGACGGCTTTGGTAATCCTAAATATGCGCCATGTCCACTCTTAGTGAATATGGTAATGGCAGGTAAGCTAGGTGTAAAGTCTGGCGAGGGATTTTACAGTTATGGGCATGGAACAAAGGAGTTGATTGTAGCTCCGTCCTTTGCCAACAAGTAGAGTATTGCTGGCAAATGCCTGAAAAGAAAAGAGGGTATAAGGTTTTGGCTGTTGAGCTATCCTTATACCCTCTCTCTTTTGCACTCAGGCAAGTTGAGGTTGAAGTTGTCTAAAGTTTTACGCCCAAGCTT
>CAJXOS010000178.1 GCA_913057725.1 uncultured Lewinella sp. | reverse complement strand
CTATCAAGGCGAGTACGGAACGCAGAGTAGATCGAAAAAAGCGATTTTGGGCATTGTAAGTAGTTTTTAGACGAGTTCATAGTTAATCCTTGTACCAAGAGGTACTTTTCTGTTGGCCTTTTGTGGTGTAGATGGTCAGGTAATATAGCCCTGTAGGCAATGCTCGAACATCAAGCATGGTTTGCCCACTAGCGGCTGGCTGTCCTTGAAGAAGGAGTTGCCCTTTTGTATTCGTTATTTGGTAGCGTTCGGCCTCGCCTGGTTCGGTGATCATCTGTAACCAATCTTTGGTAGGGGAGGGGTACGCCTGTAGTTTAAGTTCAATGGGAGATATATCGTCCGTTTGCGTGATGATGATAGGCTCAAGACCCGTTTGCGGATCGGGAATGATGTCTCCCTCCGTGCTGCCACCTTCCAGAAGGCTGTGCTGCATGTTTGCGGGCAGCTCATAGAGCCGATCAATATGCCCACTTGGCCAGTGTACGACTAAGGAGTCCACTATTTCCGCCTCTCCCAGGCCGAAGGTCACTACTCCTGTGTTTTGCCCCATAAAGCCATTGCCACATTGGGTATAGAGTTGCTGAAACTGACCATTAGCATAACACTCCAGTCGAGCGCCCACACCATCGCGATTGCTGAGGACGCCTTCCAGGTCAAATTTTACCCAATTGTTATCCTGAGGAGGGCTTACCCATAGGTGAGATTTGAAAGGGTAGAGGTTGATGACCATGATGTCAGGGTAGCCGTCCGCATTGAAATCTCCGACGGCATTATTGTGCGATTGCACAGTATCTCCTACAAAACCGGCATTGGCGTAGCTAAAGGTGCCATCGGCTTCGTTCAAGAATAGTTCGGAAGGAACAACATCACTGCCCACCGTGGAACAGCTGATATACAAGTCCTGATCCGCATCATTATCTGCATCAAAGAAAATAGCTCCCCAGCCAAAGCCGTAGTAAGCTACGCCACTTTCTTCTGCCACTTCAGCAAACTGGTATTGCCCCGTACTATCTGGCCCTTCATTATGCAACAGTTTGCTTCCCAAAGGAACATTGGAACAAAAGACATCAAAGAGACCATCTCGATCATAATCACCTACGGTCACCGACATTGCTTCAATCTCCAAATCGGCATTGGCGGCAGCGCTAACATCACGGAAGGTGCCATCAGCTTGGTTTTCCAGTAGTACATTTGGGTTTCCTACCCGATCATGGGCAGTATAGATATCTGGCCAGTCATCTTGATTGTAGTCAAAGAAGCCAGAGCAGAACTGTAAACCGGAGGTGTCCTGCGTTGCGGTAGCTAACGTAACATCTGTAAACGTCTTGTTACCGTTGTTCCGAAAAAGGTAGTGTCGGTTATCAATTGGCGAAAAAGCGATCCGATCGCCGAAGTACAAATCGAGCCAGCCATCGCGGTCGTAGTCACCAAAATTAGCACCGTAGGTGCGAGTATTAAAGGAAGGGAGCCCTGCCGCTAAGGTGATATCTGTGAACTCCATTTCGCCCGTTTGCTCGTAGAGGCGGTTCAAGCCATCCCAGGTAGCGACAAAGAGGTCCAGGTCGCCGTCATTGTCAAAGTCTACCCAGAGAATCTGCTTGGTTTCGTCTTCTGTATCTACGAGGGGTGGGATCTTCTCGAAGTGTCCACCCATATTTTGATAGAACTCAATGGGATCACCAAAGGCGGTAGCTAAGGTAATGTCATCCCAACCATCCTGGTTGAAATCATAGAAGCTCACTCCTCCACCTAATAAGGAGGATATGTACCAGTGATCAATTCCCTTGGCTTCGGCTACGTCCTGATAATTCAATTGTGCCCAAAGCCCAGCACTCGTCAACAGTGCGGCCAGTAGTAGGCTGCCTCTCATCTCTATTGCGTTCAATTATACTAGTCGTAGTCAATTGGCTTGACAACGAAGATCCAAATAATGAAGTAATTTGGGTTTTAGCAGTAGCTGTCGGGTAATTAAACGTAAAATAGCAATAAGCGAGCGAACGAGTGCACCTGCTTATTGCTATTTTCTATCCTTTTTACAGTTTACTGTTTCTGGTATTTTACGTTTCCTCCTACGATGGTATACAATACCTCCGTATTCAGGATTTCATCCTCCGCGCAGTTGATTAGATCGTTACTCAAGATGACGAAATCGGCTAGCTTTCCAGGGGTAATGCTGCCCTTGTCTTCTTCCTCAAATGCAGCAAAGGCATTGGCCATGGTATAAGAATACACAGCTTCTTCTCTGGTCATCGCTTGCTCGGGGAAAAACGGTTCTGGATTGTCAGGCCGCTTGCGCGTAACAGTGGCATAGTAGCTTGCAATCGGATCCACATCTTCTACCGGCGCATCGGTACCATTGGTCACAACGGCACCAGCGTCTAGAAGACTCCGCCATGGATAAGCTCCGGTGCGAGCTCGCTCTTCACCGAGACGCTTTACAACGAAAGGCGCATCTGAAGTACAGTGGATAGCTTGCATAGAAGCAATGACACCCAGCTCAGCAAAACGATTGATGTCGTTTACGGCTAAATGTTGGCTATGCTCAATGCGCCAACGGAGATCCTTGTCTTCAGCTGCTTTGAAACGCTCTTCGAAGATGTTAAGCACTTCTTGGTTCGCACGATCACCGATCGCGTGTACGCACAACTGCATCCCTTTCTCCAGCGCCAGACCGGCAATACTATCAACGGTCTCTACCAAGGTGGTATTCTGACCCACAAAATTGGGTTTGTCATTGTACGGCTTCAAGAGCCATGCACCAAAAGCTCCCAAGGCGCCATCTACTTCAGACTTTATGGCGCGACAAGTGAAGTAATGGTCACCTGCATCCAGGATCGGAAAGTTGTCTCCCAAACCATTTACCAACTCGTTATACGGGCGGCGGGCCATCACCCAAAGACGAAGATCCAAATCACCTGCTTCTGCTAAGGCCTCATAATCGACAATTTCCTCAAATGAGGAGCCAGCGTCCTGGAATGAAGTAATCCCTTTAGCCAGGCATTCGTCTTGAGCAGCACGGACACCTTCTGACCATTCTCCTTGAAGATCTTGTGGAGATAATCCATCTCGATAAGCAGCGTACGCTTCCGTGATCATAGCCATTGCTCTTTCCTCAAACACGCCAATCGGCTCGCCATACTGATCGCGAAGGATGTGACCACCACGAGGATCTGGTGTTTCGGCAGTCACGCCGGCCAGCTTCATGGCTGCTTCATTGGCAAAAAGAGAGTGACCACTCGCATGACGAAGAACGACCGGATGATCCTTGGTGAGGACACTCAAACTGTGGTGAGAAGGATAGCCGTGTAGATCTAACTCTGGTGCTGTTGTCCACTTTTCCTGATGCCAACCGCGGCCGGTGATCCATTCACCTTTGGGTGTGTTGGCCGCTTTTTCAGCCACCATCTGCACGATCTCATCCCAGCTACGGGCATTGAGAAAGTTGAGATTCATTAGGGCATAGCCTAATCCAGAAAAGTGCCCGTGTCCTTCAATAAAACCAGGCATAACAAATTGACCTCCGGCATCCAAAGTTTCCGTTTCTTCGCCGATATAAGCTTTGATGTCTTCATCATTGCCAACGGCGAGAATGCGGCCGTCTTTAACGGCGATGGTAGTAGCTTTAGGTAATTCAGAATCGACTGTGTAAACATTGCCATTGGTGATGACCATGTCGGCAATTTCCTGCTCGGGGGACGACTGGCATGTCCATAAAATAATAGCCAGCAGAATGCTTAGCAATACTGTAGTCTTTCTTAACATTGAATTTGACATTTGAAGCGTAACAAAATACGAATTTCTATGGCCGATATCCACATTCGTCAAGCAAATGCAGCGGACCTGCCAGCAATCCACGACCTGGTACGCGAGCTTGCAATTTATGAAAAAGAGGAAGCTGAATTTACGGCAACTCTTGAAGATTATCAACGCGATTTTGCCGATCAGGTTTTTGAATGTCTAGTCGCTGAGAGTGAAGGGGAGGTAATCGGTATGTGCCTTTACTTTCTGACCTACTCGACTTGGAAAGGCAGAATGCTTTGGTTAGAAGATTTTGTAGTGCGCCAAGCACACCGCCAGAAGGGTATTGGGCAGATGCTCTTTGATGCGCTACAGGTGCGTGGAGTGGAAATGGAATGCCGTCTAATGAAGTGGCAAGTATTGGATTGGAATGAACCTGCTATTCGTTTTTACGAAAAGAACGAATCAGTTATCGAAAAGAACTGGTGGAACGGAAAGCGATTTTTTATATAGATAAAAAAGATTAATATTTCCTTTTTACCTTTGAATCATTATCTTTGTAATATACGTATAGAAGAAAGCATCTGTGTATTTCGTCTACGCAGGTGATAAAGAATATTTATAGTGTTTCATAGTGTGAGGGGGTAGTCTTTAGGGACTACCTCTTTTCTTTTTTAGTGAACGCGCACTATAACTCCCTGACTAACAGTGATTCAGCAAGGCCAAATAGGAGGGCCTTTCGTTCTTCTGCAACACTCACTTGTCTTAAGTGCTCATAGGCTCTTTGCTGATAGTCGTTCCTCAACTGCTTTAGATACTCAGGAATACCCAGATCTACAAATAGCTGCGTTACGGCTCGTACTTTCTCTTCTGGATCATCAGATGGGCCGGAAAACCAAGACAAAATCTGCTCACGTTGTTCAGGTGAGGCCAACTCCAGGGCTTTGATATACAGGCAAGTTTTTTTATTCTGAATGATATCTCCACCTGGGCGTTTACCTACTTTTTGCGGGTCACCGAAAGTGTCTAGATAATCATCCTGGATCTGGAACGCGATTCCGGTAAGGCGCCCAAACTCACTCAGGTGCATTTGGTCATCCGCACTAGCACCTGCAGAAATAGCTCCCATTTTTAAGCTGCCAGCTAGCAAGGCTGCTGTTTTCATCTCGATCATTAAGAGATAATCATCCAGACTCACATCTTGCCGCGTTTCAAAATCGATATCGTATTGTTGGCCTTCGCACACCCGTATGGCCACTTGACTGAGGGTATTCACTAGATCGTTTATCGCTTCTGGGCGAGGCGTCTTCCGCAGTTCGTCGTAAGCATAGATCAACATGACGTCACCAGACAGGATACCGCTGTTTAGGCCATACTTTGTGTGCACGGTTGCTTGTCCGCGGCGGATATCCGCTTCGTCCATGATGTCGTCATGCACCAGGCTGAAGTTATGGAACACCTCTACACTAAAGGCTGAGGGAAGTGCAGCCCGCACATCTTCCTGAAATAATTGGCAAGCGAGTAGTGCCATCACCGGGCGCATTCTTTTACCACCCATTCCCATGATATAGTGAAAGGGTTCGTAAAGAGCAGCAGGCTCTTTGTGTACTAAATTCTCCTTGAGATAGTCTTCAAACAGCTGGCGTAGCGCTGGTAAATCTTGCATATTGATCAATTGTGGCGGTGAAAATGATATATTTCAGGGGGATTATGGAAACCTATCGCTCAAATTCTGGTATAATATCGGAAATGCCAATGTCCGAAAAGCGGCTTATAATTCAAGGAAGACAACAGGATAAGGCGGAAGAGGTTTTCAGAACAGCCATGTAATGTGGCATACAAAGGATGGAAAAATCACCAGAAGTCTAAAGGGATCATTAACTTTGCTTCTCAACTTTCGACAAAAAGCGTCGGTCATCCCAATTGTGTAATTTAATTTTTGTAATATAGGGCTTTCACGAAGCTCAATAATTGAATTCCGCCCCCTTGTCAAAGCTTTCGGATGCCGGGCAAACTAATGTCACGCATGAACAAAAAGTCTAAGCGATACTGTGTCTTGTTAATTGAAGATAATCCAGGTGATGTTCGGCTCACGCAGGAAGCTTTTCGGGAGACCGGAGCTGATATTGATCTTCAAGTAGTAATGGACGGCGTAGAAGCCGTAGCCTACTTGCAGATGGAACGTGAATACGCCGAAAAGCCACGGCCGGATCTAATCCTTCTGGATTTGAACCTTCCTAAATGGGGCGGCCGGCAGGTACTGGAGAAAATCAAAAAGGACCCAGATTTGTTGCGTATTCCTGTGGTGGTGCTCACTACCTCCAACGCAGCAGCAGACGTTCTGGCAAGCTACGACCTTCATGCCAACTGTTTCATCAACAAACCAGTGGATTTCGACAACTTTTTCCAGATAATTACGTATATCCAAAAGTTCTGGTTGGAGACGGCAACCCTTCCGGGTACCGTAAGCTAGTAACTGGAAAAAGTCTGTAATCCGTCCATTGTCGAGCTAGTGCTATAAATTTGAATGGACTATGGCGGGGTCAAAGAAGATGCTTAGTATTCTGGTTATCGAGGATAATCGGGCTGATGTAGAGATGATTCGGATCTTCCTGGAAGACTCGAAGCCCAAACATCAGTTGTTGACTGCAGAGTCGTTATCTGAAGGGTTCTACTTTTTGGATGAGCACGATATTGACCTTGTTCTTCTCGATCTCAACCTTCCTGATACAAACGGCTTTAATACCCTCCGCCGTTTCATAGAAAAATCTCCTAGTGTTCCGGTTGTAGTGATGACGGGCCTAAGCGATCAACGCAAAGGCACGGAATCAGTACGTGCTGGCGCCCAAGACTATTTGGTGAAAGGAGAGTTTGATTCCAAGCAATTACTAAAGGTTATTCGCTACTCGCTAGAGCGCTTTCGCCTACAGGCTGAAGCCGAAGAGCGTGCCAGTAAGGCTTCCGATGAAAAGTCCAGGTTAAAGGCGCTTCAACGCATGGCGGCCCTGGGGGATTGGGAGCTTGATATGGTGAGCCACGCAATGGATTGGTCAGAGGAGGTGTTTCAGATTTTTGAAATACCGGCCAACAGTTTTTCTCCATCCCTGAGTGATTACCTAGGTTTTGTGCACCGGGAAGACCGGGAGAAGGTTGAGCAGTTTTTTGCGGAAGCTGTGAAGTTTCAGGAATATGGTCCACTGGAGCATCGAATCCTGATCGACAATCGGATTCTCAAAACACTGAGCGTTCGTACCCGTATTCGCTTTGATGAAAAAGCCAATCGGGTGCTCTTATTAGGTAGTGTCCAGGATCTCACCCCTGCAGAGGCAGAACCAACTGGAGAGGAGGAAGAGGCTGGAGAATCCTTTCAGCCCGATCCGTTTTCTAGTCGGGAGCTACTCAATCAAATCAGTTTTAATATACGGACCCCGCTCAGTACGGCGGTTCACCTATTCTACCTCTTGGAACAAACTGCCTTAAATAAGCAGCAGACCAAGTTGGTACAAGATTTGAAAACGACCATTGATGACCTGAGCTTTACCCTGAGTAATCTAGTGAACCTCTCGATCCTGAGTAACGATGGCGTTATTTCTGCGAAAGAACAATTCCGACCACTAGATATCCTGGAATCCATCCAGCGGGTGATGACCTTCAAGGGGCAGCAAAACAATCGTGAAATCGATATCTATATTGATCCTCGGTTGGCCGTTGGTGTGCAGGGCGATTCCAATAAGCTATCGCAACTCTTCTTCTGCTTAGTGGAGCTTTCATTCCTCTACAGCAAGATGGCTGCTTTTGTCAAGCTACGTTGCACCTGGGAGGAGGATGAAGAAAATGGTGTACTAGAAGTTCAACTAGAGTACGATGGTTCGCTACCGCAATGGCCAAATGTAGATGAGGAAGCTACACCGGAGGAAGTATTCTCACTCTTGCAGCCCCAGCAAAAGACGAAAGGGAGAGAAGAGCTACTGGCACGAGTATTCCAGCGGCTCTGTAATCAGCTTTCTGTTCGTCGGCGTGAGCACCGCGGGCAGGCTGGTGTATTTATCGATCTTTCGATTCCTTTGAATCGAAGCAAGAGTGTCGATGCCGATATTCCAAGTACGCCACAGCAAGATCTTCGAATTCTGCTGGTAGAGGATCATCCATTGCACCAAATTGCAACAAAGAAAGTCCTTACGACTTGGTCGGATAAAGTAACAGTTACTGTAGTTGGCAATGGCAAGGAAGCCCTTGCTAAAGCTCAGGAAGCTGGTTTTGATATCGTATTAATGGACCTGCAGATGCCTGTGATGGGAGGTATCGAAGCAGCTACCAATCTACGTTTATTCTCTTCTGTACCCATCATCGCCCTAACCGCCAGCACCAGTAAACAAGAAGAAGATCAATGCTATCAGGCCGGGATCAACGATTATCTGGCGAAGCCTTTCCAACCAGAAGATCTCTACCGCCGGATTATGCTTTTAGTGCATGAGGAGGAAAAAGTGTAATGGCACATAACTTCTGCTGTTGATCTGTTGTTGGAATGGTATAGTGTAATCAAGAAATTAGGTTGAGATGTCGACACACGATCTGATCATTATCGGAGGTGGGCCCAGTGGTTTGAATGTAGCGATTGCGGCTGCCAAAGCGGGCCTGGACTATCTGATCATCGAAAAAGGAGTTCTGGTAAATTCCATTTATCATTTCCCCACTAATATGACCTTCTTTTCCACTTCCCAGAAGTTGGAAATTGCCGATACCCCGTTCATTTCGCATACGGATAAGCCTACCCGAAAGGAAGCTTTGGAGTACTATCGCCGTTTACAACAAGCCTTTCAGTTACGCCTGAAGCTTTATGAGCCGGCCACTAAAATGACGCCATTGGACGATGGATCCTATCAGATAGATACGACCAAAGGGAGCTATCAAGCGAGGTCGGTAGTTGTAGCTACTGGATTCTATGACACTCCACGAATGTTGGGTGTGCCTGGCGAAGACTTGCCAAAGGTCAAACACTACTACGATGATGCCCATCCATATGTGGGACAAAAAGTCTTGGTGGTCGGTGCGGCAAACTCTGCCTGTGATGTGGCATTAGAAACATACCAGAAAGGCTCAGAGGTGACTATGGCCATCCGCGAGCATGAGCTGTATCCAAAGGTGAAGTATTGGATCAAACCGAATATTGAGAACCGTATTAAGGAAGGAGCTATCCAGGCTCATTTCAATACAGTGGTTCGTGCAATTCACCCTGATCGCGTCGAATTAGAAGGGCCAGAGGGGCGATTCACCATTGAGAACGATTTCGTGTTAGCAATGACCGGTTACGAACCGAATTATCCTTTGCTTCATTCGCTAGGGCTTCCTATCAGTGATGATGAGTTAGCTTTACCTATTCACGATCCTGAAACCTTGGCAACACCACTACCGAATGTTTATCTAGCGGGTGTGGTTTGCGCTGGCCGTCAAACCAGTAAGCTCTTCATCGAGAACACCCGTGATCATGGTGATATCATCGTTCGTCAGATATTGGCGCAGCAACTCGCAGCCGTGTAAAATTTAGCTGTATTCACTTTCCAATTTAGGAGAAGAGTGTATATTTGCAGCCCATCAGCAGGAAGTTGTTGATGTACTTGTATAGAATAATTTGTCTGCCAAAACTCCTAGAGTCTAAGCAGACGATGAGGGATTAGCTCATCCCGATAACTATCGGGAGGCTAGAGCGCAAATAACGCGCAACTACCCTTTATGGGGGATTAGCTCAGCTGGCTAGAGCGCTTGCATGGCATGCAAGAGGTCACCGGTTCGACTCCGGTATTCTCCACGAAGCCGACCAGAGATGGTCGGCTTTTTTTGTTGGTAAATCTCCTGAGAGCTAATGATGTCTTACTGCACTATTAAAGAAAAGTTATGATGCCGGTATGAGCTGGTTGATATGTTGTAGCCTGCCTATATTCAGCATCATTACTAATCAACAATATGCGCTCCATGAAACACCTACTTCTACTCCTTATTCCTTTCTGTTTGTTTTTGATCGGATGCAATGACGATGATGCTTTGCTCGATCCTGCTTATCAGCCCGTTGGTGAGTCTGCCTTTACGGACTGTGTGAATGCTGAAAGTTGGCAATTAGATGATGTCAATTTTCAGATCAATGAAATGATTCAATTCGGTGACTACTTTGTGTTCGGTGGCTTCAGTAATCTCCTAATTATGGATGAAGACCTGGAAACTGTTGTCGTTGACGAAGAAGTTGAAGGCCGCAAACTATTACCTATTGGTGATAAGCTCATTATTTGTGGCCAGGATGGGCTCTACGAGTTTGCTTCAAATACCGAGACTTTTTCCACGCTTGATGCCAGCGTGTTTTGCCAGGATATAATCATAGGACCAGATGGAGAATTGCTTATTGCCAATGGCTCTTCGCTTACTCAATCCGTTCTTGAGTACAATTTTGTGCAGGGCGGTCTTCGTCCTTATTCTGATGTGCCATTAGTAGACGAAATATGCACCGGCGTTTTTGACCTTGCACTTAGTGAGAATGACAAGGTGTGGGTAAGTACTTGCCGTGACTTAATCCTCAAATTTGATAGCCGCACCTTTGAAGCGGCATTCAATACTGAAGATGAGCCACTACTACAAGGCCGTTCTGATGATCTGTTTTTGTTGCCTTATCAGGATGGCGTTGTGGTCGTAGCTAAAAATGGTACTGGCTTTTATCAAATCCTCAAGTATACCGGCGGGGAGTGGATAGAGCTGATTCACTTCTCCTTATTGAACAGCGTTACAACCTCTAAAGAAGTCTTCATGACGCGCCCATCTATCATGGAAGCTTTCATTAAGGATGATCTGCTTTACGTGGCCACTGTTTTGGCTGGGTGTGAAGGAATTCAACGCTTTGATATTAGCAAAAACGAGGAACTCACTGAGGATGATTATGATGCCTTTGAAGATCCTTTCTACAATAACCAGTGTATCAATGGAATGACCTTGGAAGGAGATGGGGACGTATATATCCTCGTCAATGGCAATCAATTGGTACGGGTTGATTGCTAAGAAAAAAGATGATGGGCTAGCCTACGACTGTCATAGGCTAGCCCATTCTCATTGAGGTAGGTGGTTTCCTACAAAAACATCCCACCCGAAGCCTCCAAGCGCTGTGCATTAACCCAGCCCGCAGCTTCGCTACAAAGGAAGACTACCACACTGCCGATATCGCTGCTCTTTCCTACACGACCTAATGCCGTCTGACTCGCAATGAAATCGACAACCTGTGGATTATGCGTGAAGGCGGCTTTGTTGAAATCATTGTCGATAGCGCCGGGCGCAACGATGTTGGCGGTGATTCCCCGGCTACCTAATTCCTTGGCCAGGTACTTGGTGAACGTCTCTACTGCTCCTTTCATGCTGGCATAGGCCGCGTAACCAGGTAGGGCAAAACGAGTAAGCCCCGTCGAGATGTTGACGATACGGCCACCATCTGCCATTAGTGATAGCAAAGACTGTGTGAGAAAATAGACGCCCTTGAATTGGATGTTCATCAAGCGATCGAACACCTCTTCGCTAGTCTGGCCAATCATTGCGTGGGCGCCGACGCCGGCATTATTGATTAAGAAGTCGAAGTCCTTTCTTTGCCACTGCGTTTCCAAAACGGTTTCTACGCTCGGCTTGAAATCCTCAAAAGAGGAAACTACACCCGTATCCAGTTGTAAGTATGCTGCCTTGCGCCCCAGCACCTCAATAGAAGACTTTACTGCTTCGGCCGCTTCTTGGTTGCTGTGGTAAGTGAAGATGATATCTACGCCCTGTTGCGCAAGGGTTAAGGCAGTGTCCTTACCTAATCCACGTGATCCTCCGGTGATGATGGCGATACTTTGCTTTGTCATTTGTCCTTTGATTTTGAGTATTGATTTAGAGCCTGTTTAAAATTCCCTCAATGGCTTTAAATCGGCTGATTTTGACTCATACTGCGTTAAATTTTTCGCCGAATCGCCCGCATTCGGCTGCAAAATTTGCCTTGCCTGAGTCAAAATCACCTCAATTGCAGCTCATTAGGAAAAATTTAAGCAGGCTCTAATCGGTTTGACATGGACAAAAGTAGCGGCCCGTTGCAGGGGACAACAGGTCGGTTTTCAAGGAAGGATGGTCATTTTTTAAGATTGACGGTATTGAGTAGGGGAGAGGCCGGTCATTTTCTTGAAAAAGCGGGAAAAGTTGCTGTTGTCACTGAATCCTAGCTTAGCTGCAATTTGGGCCGTAGTATCGGTACTCTGCTTCAAAAGGCTCTTCGCTTCGTTGCTGATCTTTTCATCAATCCACTGTTTGGCTGTTTTGCCAGTTTCCGCTTTGATGGTCTGGCTGAAGTGATTGCGGTGCAGGTGAAGGCAGTCGGCATAATCACTAACCGCCCAGGGCGTTTCGATCTTGCCCTGGAGGAGTTGTAGTGTGTTTTGCTGTAGCAGCTGCTGAAAGGCAGAGCTAATGACAGCGGCTCTGGTGGCCGGATTGCTATCCGTCCGATAGCGTTGTAAGAGCTCTTTGGTTTGGTACAAAAAGGCGACCAACTGCCCACTCACAATTTGCCGTTTGAATCCGGATGGTGTACGATAGATGCGCTCCAGTACTTCGAGGCTCGCTGCCAAGTCATTGAAGACCTCTTCCGGTAGCTGCATGACAGGAGTTGTCTTCTCGTACAGAAAGGGAAATACTTGTTCTACGCTTACCGGAAAATAGATTTTCAGAAATGCTTCCGTAAAGGTGATCATGTATCCCTTCAGGTTTTCTTCAATGAAGAAAGACTTGAGGTGCCCAGGGTTGGTGAAGTAGAACGAACCCGCCTGGACACTGAAATATTGATCGTCGATGGTATAATGACCCTTGCCGTCGGCAATAAGTAAGAAGGCGTAGTAGTTTGTTCTGAAGAGTGGTGATTGGGTGGGCGGTTCACCATGAAGTTTATCCAGGGGGTGGATTGTGAAATCAAAGTCCTGCTCGATCTCCAAACGGATGGCCTGAAAGAACTCAGAAATCGAGCCATAAATTTTATAGTCGGCCATCGGTGTTTGTTATTTTGACCTCAAAATAAGAGAAAATGAAACGACCATGATTCTTGTTTAGACAAAATTTCACGCAAGGGAAAGGTTGAACAAAATCATGCGAGAACGAAGTGGTTGCATTTTGGGGCAACTGCGAAAACAATTAGAACTATGAAGAAAGGTATTGCACTGATATTAGCTATCGTTGGTTTAGGAGCAGCTTATCAAGGTTACCAATTGTATGAAGATGCGAATGCTGGCTTTACCGTCCTGGGCCTTGACATTTCTGCCAGTGATCAGGAGGTAACCCGCCAGGCCTATTTGTATTTCGCAGGTGCGGCGGTAGCGCTGATTGCGGCGCTTGTGGTGTTAACACGGAAGTAGGCAAATCGTGTGATCAGTGTCATATTTTACTCACAATTGGCAGTTGTCACTAACGATGCCTTTCTTTGCGCGTTGATTAAGGAGTAGAACTTAGAAGAATTATGATACTATCAACTGCGCTTGGTCGCCTCCGTTGGATTGCAATTGCTGAAGGTATTAGCTACTTGTTGTTTGGTCTGACAATGCCGCTGAAATACATGATGGAAATTCCTGGTCCGAATAAGGTAGTGGGAATGGCGCATGGTGCTCTCTTTCTATTGTACGTGGCACTTGTAATTCAGTGTGCGTATCTCTACAAATGGAGTTGGAAAGTAACCGGACTTGCCTTGTTGGCCTCGATCATACCCGCAGGTACCTTTTATGTCCATGCTAAGTACTTTGGCGACCATCAAAACATCCGTGCTTAAGGGAGGCTTTTCTTTTAGCCCTTAGGTTTCCAGTCATAATCCTGTTCCTGTCTTTGAAGAAACTGTCCTAGATCAATAGTTCGGTCTCCGTAGAGCATGTCCCAGATTAGGGCTAGCGCTAATAGTACCTGCAAGTCGGCATCTTTATCCATTTGCAGATGATACCGGTCTGCACCGAAAACAGAAATGATATTCATCTTTAGCAAAACGGCTATTTGCGCATCATTTCTAAAGACGCTCGCGTTTAAGCCGCGATGCCCAATGACTTCGTAGTGTACCGCTCCATCGAATAGCTCAAAAGTGTGATGGAAGTGAGAAGAGCTGCGAAAAGTTAGTTCCCGTTCCTCCTCTATTTTAACCGTGAACTTCTCATTCCATATTCGGCGGTGCCGCTTGATCTCCACGCGTATGGCTGGCTTTTCGCCACGGGCGCTAATGATGTCAATGTAGTTATGGAAATTACGGTAAGCTTCGTAAGCGTAGCACAGTACCTTCTCTCCGTGGGAGATCACATATTCTTTAGTGGTCAGTTCAGCCTTCTGTCGGATCTTAATCTCCACTGCTCGTGTTCAAATCAATTGGTGGCTTTGGTGAAAATACTTGAAATAAATTAGGTGGCAGAAATCCGGTTACCCGGAGCTTATCGTAGAAGTTGTCTAAAGTTTTTAGCTAGGCG
>CAJXOS010000177.1 GCA_913057725.1 uncultured Lewinella sp. | reverse complement strand
GACACCTTAAAAATACGCACTGCTCAATTTTTACCCCCTCAGCCTTACATCTGATACACTACCAAATGCCAGAGGGTTATCGGCAAATCTTCATGTTGGTCGTAATGGATGGATACAGCCACAAAGAGGTGGCAGAACTATTGGCGATAAGCACCGAAACATCCAGATCTCAATTATCAAGAGCCAAGAAATGGCTCAAAGCGCATCTCTCTCCATCTAACAAACAAAGACTATTAGCAAATGGACTCTAAGCACGACAATCACAAAAAGCTGCGGCCGCTAGAGGACGGACCCTTATCACCTGAATTGCAGTGGGAGAATATGGAAGCTGGAATCTTTCAAAAAATGGAAGAATTACAGGCCGCGAATACCGTGGATGACCAGAAACGCCACCGAAGGGCTTTCCTATTCTTCTTGCTATTCTTGGGAATATTGATTCCAACGCTGTTATTCATCAATCAGGGACCTGCTTCTCAAAAGTCTGTAGCAGAGCCGACACAGCGGATTCTACCTGATGGTACTGCAGCAGATACGAAGATGTCAGTTGCAGAAGAAGGGAGTCAAGCGAGCGCAGCCCACACTTTCGATGAAGAAGCAACCGCAAATTCCACGAATACACAAGAGTTAGCACCTCTGCACTATGAACAGCAAAATCAAGCGGTTGCTACCAGTTCTGCGAATTATTTTGATTCTGAAAGCGCTCAAAGTGCGTTGACTGTCGGCAACAATAGTACGCCAGCTTCGCTGATGCAGACATCTATACCAGCTTCGCGTTCTACTGCCTTAGAAGCATCATTGGTTGTCGAAGAGGAAGTTTTGCCTGCAGCAACAAATGAGGAGCAGTCACAAGGCATTGAGAATGATCTGCTTGTGCCTGTAAATCTACCAAAGACTTCAGACGTGAGTCCATTAACACCTTCCCATATTTTATATCCAGTTGTTTCACAAGCATCTAGGCAAGCAGTTGAACTACCTGCTGCAACATTACCTACGCCACTTTCAGACACCGATAAGGAGGCACGACTATCCCAGCTGTGGCTAACTGGCGGGGCTTCTTGGTGGGACCCAGACTATGGCAATACCAAGCCAGAGCGAGATGAGTTCGAAACGTCAATTCTATCTTATCAAGCTCAATTGAACTATGTGTATCCACTCCGAAATGATTGGTTTGTGATGGCTGGTATCCAGTACCAAAAATTGGAGAACCGCTTTGATTGGAATGCTATAGAAGATGGTGTTCAGATCGTCCTGGAAGATACCATAATTCAAATTCAGCAGAATGCTATCACCGGCGCCCAAACAGAAATTCGCGGTGATGTGACGCTCACGGTTAGTCCTGAACGCGAGGTGCGGCACTTCAACTCCTTTACCTTGTTGCAAGTTCCTGTTGCAGTAGGAAAATCATGGGGTGAGAAGAAGTGGAAAACGCATCTAATGGTGGGGGCAGTGGCCAACCTTTCCTTCTCCAGAATGGGTCGGACATTATTCGCGAACAAAGTCGTCGACTTCGATAACGATCGCCCAAATATCTGGTCGGATAAGCTCGGCTTCAACGCAATGCTGGGTACAGGTTTAAGCTACCAACTAACCGATCGACTTGGAGTTATGACGGTCTTCCAGTACCAACGAAGTCTTGGTAATTGGAGTGCAGAGGAGGGAATCACAATGCGACCACATATTTTGAACTGGTCGTTTGGCGCCAACTACTCGCTTTAAAATGAACGGGGACAGTACAGCTCTGTGATAGCTATGTACTGTCCCCATTATCAGTGTACTATTGGTACTTCGGTGCCCTTGGCTGCCTTGGGTGGTTAATCAAACTAGTTCTCGAAAATCTGCATCCGGCTCGCTTTCTCAATGTTCACCGTCGGCGTACCGCTGAAGTCCTGAATAACACCTTTGACGCTAATAACCTGCCCTTCAAAAGCCGTTTTAGGATCGAAATCAAAATTGATCAAGTCTTTCTTACGAATGAAGATGGAAAAAATCTGATTCGGGAATTTCCGGTCCAGGTTAAACCAGAGATTGCCAGAGCGACTGTAGCGAGTACTCACTACCTGACCAACTACCGTAATGGTTTCATTGGTGCCCATGTACTGCTTGGCCTGTTCAGTATTGAAATGGCCACGAGGTAGGCTAGGTGCGGCAATGGGATCAACATCTCCTTCAGGAACCTCAGGTAACCAATCGCGAACCTCCATTTTGGCCTCGATCTCATCAGCAGCCGGGAGCGGGAGATTCGGGAAAAAATCCAAACCTGTGATGTTTTCTACTTCATCCACCGACACGGCGTAGGTGTAGAGTGGATTTTCTAGTGCGCGGTTAGGGATGACAAAACCAATTGCTCGTTGTGCCTCCAGGTCCAGAATAACTTTGAAGTAACGGCGAGGAAGGGAAACACCATTGACACTACGCTCTACTTTCGGCAAGTCGGCATCCAGTACCGGGCCGGTAACAACGTATAGCTGCGTCTCAGGATGTTCGAAAATATATCCGCGGATACTGCCTTCCAAATCTGCCCATCCTTCCCGGTTAAAGTCCGGGCGTTGTGGCGACATATTTGAGTAGAAATAAGACTCCGATAGTGCTTTTTGCGACCAGCGAAAATCAGCTGATGGAGCCAGGTGACCACGGTCATAACCATAACCATCATATTCATAGGTGCTATCCGCCTGTAAGTACTTCAGGAAGTAATCTGCTTCTTCTGCGGAGCCGCTGTCGACCTTAGGGTCTACTCGGAAGTCGTTAGAACGAAAGACGGTACCTGAAATGACATCTGGTGTGATGATATGTGCCACCCAGCGCGCTTGTTCGTGTGCCTCATCATACTCCAGCATCATAGCACTGTGTTCGATATAAGTTTCTGCAGGTAAGCCAACTGCCTTCAAGTCCCGACGAACTCTTTCAAGCTTAAGTTCTTCGGCCTGAGAGCGTAGCACATCCTGCTGGACTTCCAGTGCGTCAATTTCTTGTTCGAGCCCTTGGAGTTGTTCTTCGATGGATTGGGCCCCTAAAGAGATCGTGAAAGTGAGAAATAGGGAAAGGAGAGTACTGATTCTATTCATGTCGCAAAGATAAATAATCTGCTATCCAAACGACTTGAACGGCTAGCTATTTTGTCTCTTCCTTATTTCGTTCCTGATACCAGAAACGAAGGTCTTTTTGACCCAATGTTTTTATTAGGGAAGAAGGCAAGAGCGGGCGTAGGATATACAAGAGCAGTGCCAGGACATTGCTGGTAAGCATTTGGAACAGAGAGGAGGGTATGAGCTCTCCCTTGCGGCCAGAAGTAACTATTGGATTTTGGTGTAGTACCGTAAATCTCTTAGCGATGCTCCGACCATATTTCTTCAGACGTCGGATGAAGTCAAATTCCTCATAAGCATAGAGCTCAAGACTGAAGCCCTCGATTTGCTCAAAAGCCGTCCTTTCGCAAAGCAGGCAAACACCGCCGGCAATATTCAGTAGGCGAAAGATGGGGTTTAGACGCTCCATTCTAAGCCGGTTGAATACCGTTCCGGCCTCCACTTTTACGGTAGTACCGCACCCTACGAAATCTCCAGACTCAGTTACTGCAACTAGGTCTCGAACTAGGCTGGGGGTGGGGTAGGAGTCGGCATCCAAAAATAGAAGCCATGTTCCTTTGGCAGCTTTCGCGCCGGTATTCCGAGCCCGACTAATTTGGTTCTGTGGTTCAGGCACAATGATGGCTCCCCAATCTTTGGCCACCTGAGAGGTGTTGTCCGTGGAGTTATTGTCACAAACTATTATCTCCCAGGCCCACTGAGGGGGTAATGCTTTTTTCAGAGCATCATTTATCCGATCAAGGTTAGACACCAAGATATGGGCCTCATTAAAGGCCGGAATTACAACGGAAAGATAGATGTCGTTTTGCATGTCCTAATTCCTATTCACCCAATGGGAGGCAACCTGCGCTGAAGTAGTAATGTTTAGGATATGTAACGCTGATGTCACCCCAATTTTAACACCCGATGAAACAATTGCTCTTACTGGTGGGCATGCTGCTAGTGAGCAGTGCCCATGCACAACTTACAATTTCTGAACCAATCGCTCCTCCCAGCCGCATCGACTTGTTGAAGATTGATGGCGCCAATGCTGTGGGGAGTGTGCTCAATGCCTATGCCGGCCCAGTCCGCTGGAAGAGAGATGATTGGTTGACGGCTGGTGGTATTGCCCTAGGTACGTTCGGACTTTTTATGCTGGATGAACGCTTACAGCCTCACTTTTCTAGGCGCAATGATAAAGTGCCAGATTTAATCCAAGATGCTGCTTTCTACTTCGGTAAGCCTCAGTATAATTATGGCCTGACTGCTGCCATTTATGTTACTGGATGGTTGACGAAAAATGAAAAAATCCGAGAGACGGGTGTCCTTCTTATTGCCTCTGCCACGACGGCCGGCCTAATTCAAACCGTGAGCAAGACGGCAATTGGCCGGGCCCGGCCCAGCACTGGAGTCGGTAACCGCGATTTCGACTTCTTCAATGGTACACCGGATTATCACTCCTTCCCTTCAGGGCATGCTATCCTGGCTTTTACCACGGCACATGCACTAGCAAAACAAGTAGAAAGTCCCTGGCTAAAGGCAGGTATTTATACACTGGGCTCGATTACTCCGGTGTCTCGCTTGTGGACGGATGCGCATTGGTTGTCAGATATAGGTTTGAGTTTAGCCATCAGTATTGTATCCGTAGATAGTGTCTTCAATTACTTGAAAAGGAGTGGAGATTATGATTCCCGGCATGGTCGACAAAGCCGAATTCAATGGCGGGTATCTGGCGGCTTAAATGGTCTGGGTTTGGTAGGTCAGTTTTAAGTCGTGAATCTCCTAAGTATTGCTCATATCTGGTACCTTTGATGGAGACCAGTAAATGGCCAGTATGAAAAACGCGCAGACCAATTTTATGTACGCAATCCGCGAGGTTCTCCTCGTTGTGATTGGCATCCTGATAGCAGTATCGATTAACAACTGGAATGAGAAACGAAAGCAAGATGATCAGCTCGATAATATCTTGCTGACCATCAAGGAGGATCTAAGTAGTGACATTACTAAAATTAATGAGATACTCGCGCATTACGAGCGACTTGACACCATTTTCAAGAACGTCTTAGCGGATAATTACACCATAGACGATTACGAAGAGACGCCTCAGATTTCTTTTTTACTACTGGGCTATCCTGAGTTATCCTTGAATAAGCGGGGCTTCTTGCTATTAGAGAAGTTCAATGGCCATTTGGCGGAGAGCAGAGAAGAAATCGTTCAAGAGGTAGTTGAGTTTTATAATAAGCAACTCCTGGAGGTAGCGGTTGATGACGAGCTACGAGCGGATGATTTTAAGGAGAATTTTAGCCACTGGAAGAATAACACAAACTGGTGGCTAGATTATGTTCAGTTTCGTGTTAATGAGGACTTTATTAGCTATGCCGTAAATGATCCGGATTATAAGACGAGGGTGGCCACTGCCCAGTTCTTTGCGTACGTAGTTTACCTACCGGAAATCGAGAAGTTTAAGGATATGGGAGAGGAAATTATCTCGCAAATCGAGCTTTTAGTAACTCCCTAATCTAAACCCTTGCGCACAATGGCCTGCAAAAAGTCGTCCTTATAGCTCCTACCAATTGGAACTTGATGTCCCGGCTCCAAATGGATCTGGTTGTGGGCTATTTTTACAATGAATTCAATATGGACGATGTACGACTTATGCACGCGCTTAAAGTGCTGCGGGGGTAGTAGTTGTTCCCAGTGCTGCAAGGATTCCCCAGAAAGAATCTTGCTCTGGCTAGTCGTATGAATTTCCGTGTAGTCATCCGCAGATTGGATTAGGATAATCTCTTCCAACTTGATGCGGAAATAGCTGTGACCAGACTTGATAAATATAGTGTCCTTGGCGTCGCTGGAAGCTTCCGGACTGGCCTCTGGGGGCGTAGTGGAATTCGGAACTTTGGTGACCGCCTGGATAAATCGTTGAAAGGAAAAAGGCTTGAGTAAATAATCCACTACCGCAAGCTCATAACTCTCCAAAGCATAGTCAGGAAAGGCAGTTGTCAGAATTACGTGCGGCGCTTTCGGGAGCATCTTTAGCAAATCGATGCCGGAGATTTGGGGTAAGTGAATATCCAAGAATATCAAATCCACTTCTTCCTGCCGCAGAAACTCGAGAGCCTGCAGTGCATCAGAGAATACCCCCACCAATTGCAGTGGCTTATAGTCGCTTATGTATTTCTTGAGAATTCGTTGGGCAGGCGCCTGATCCTCGACGATGATGCACCTCATGCCGCGCCATTTTGATGCAGCTGTAACTGCAAGTTCACTTGGTAGGTGTCGTTGTCTTGGGTGATGGACAAGGTATGCTGCTCTGGGTACAGAAGCTCTAATCGCTTGCGTACATTTTCCAACCCGATTCCCTTAGATAAACTCGTGGTGTTCGATTGTTCGCGATAGCTGTTCTGGCAATGAAACTGAAGCTGTCCGCTATCATCGACCTGAATACTCAATTGGATGTCGATATCCTTACTCTGGCTGGCGGTACTATGCTTGAAGGCATTTTCAATGAACACAACAAGAATCAAGGGGGCAATCTGGTAGGATCCATCCACTTCCATGATCTTCTGCTGAACGGTTCCGCGATCCTCAATTTGCATGCTGCTCAAGTTCACAAAGTTTTCAATGTGCTTGAGTTCCTTGCTCAAGGAGACGTACTTACTCTGACAATCGTACAACATATACCGCAGTACCGAGGATAACTCCAGGATGATCTCCGGTGTTTTGGGTGACTGCTCAATTGCGTAGGCGTAGAGGTTATTTAGATTGTTGAATAGGAAATGTGGGTTGATCTGAGATTTAAGGAAACCCAGCTCACTTTCCTTTGCTGCTAGTCTGAGGTTCTCCACCTCGCTTTGCTTGGCTAAGGCATCCCAACCAAATTTGAAGCCCACGAGAATGGTGATAACCGGAATGATCGGAATTAGCGTCATCACCAAGCCAGGGAATGACCTTGCTCGAGTATCTGGGAAGTAGATGGGTTCAAGCACCAATTCCTCCGCAATTATGATGACTCCGATTGTCAGTATTACACCAATAGCAAACTGCCGATACTTCTTCTGGTAGAGGTAGCGATTGAGCAAATAGTAGTTGATAAAGAAAGCAGCTACGGCATAAGTGAAGAAGAAGGCGTAGGTATAGGACGGAATTTCTGATGTATTTCGGTCGTAGGCATAGAATAAGAACGCCGCCAGATGAAGAATCAACTGGAAGAACAATTCATTTCTACTCCTATTTTGCTTGTTTTCGCCCATTTGCAGAAAAATAAGGCCAATTGCCGGAATAGCCAACGCCCATCCCCTTAACGCTCCTTTTGTACCCCTCAACGACCGTGTTTTTCCGCCCAACTACAAGCTTGTCGTTGAGGGTGAAACTTTTGCCGTTCACCGATTTCATTTTGTGCTAATTATGGTGAATCCTTCCTTTGCAAATGTCTTTAAGAGGGTGATTTTTCACCAGCACCGACTGATAGTAGATGAAATGACCAAACTGAAAACCATGACTTTCAAATCAACCCGACTGTTTCTCCTTTTTCTGATAAGTAGCTGTTTGTCCACCGGCCTGTGGGCGCAGCAGAGTGAAGTTTCCCTAAGCGGTAAAGTAGTACAGCAAGGAACCGATACTCCTGTTGAGTTTGCTACCGTAATGTTGATGGACCCTACCACCGAGCAGGCTGTCGACGGGACTTCAACCGAGCTGGATGGCACCTTTAGCCTAACAGTACCGGCTGGCCGATATGAGTTGGAAATCAGTTTTATTGGTTTTCAAGCAGAGCGAGTGAAAAATGTAGTACTGCAAGCAGATGCAGTAGACCTGGGTATCATTAATCTAAGGGAGAATAGTGCACTTCTAGATGAAGTTGTAGTGCGTGCAGAAAAGTCGACTACGGAATTTCGTTTGGATAAGCGTGTGTTCAACGTAGGTAAAGACCTAAGCAGTACTGGAGCAAGTGCGCTGGATGTATTGAATAATGTCCCCTCGGTCAATGTAAGTATTGAGGGAGAGATCAGTTTGCGAGGAAGCGCTGGCGTACAAATCCTCATTAATGGTAAGCCATCTGTATTGGCCGACGAGCAAGGCGGAGCACTGGGTACGATCACAGCGGAAATGATAGAGAGTATCGAAGTCATTACCAATCCCTCCGCCAAGTATGAGGCTGAAGGTACTGCCGGTATCATCAATATTGTTTTGCGCAAAGACGAACGCAAAGGGATGAATGGCTCCGTAAGTGTGAATACGGGTGTGCCCGACAATCATAGTGTAGGCCTAAGCCTAAACCGACGTACTGAGAAGTTCAATCTCTTTAGCCAGTTTGGAGTAGGTTACCGGGAACTGCCAAATGACTCGGAGGTTATTAACCGCGATAAAATCACCAACCAGACCATTAGCTCTATCGGAGAACAGTTCCGTAATGAGACCTTCTATAACGTGGTACTGGGAACCGATTACTACATCAACAAACTCAATGTTATTACCCTCTCTGGTAATTTCGCTTATGAAATTGAGGATCAACCATCACGTACTTTCTTCACGCAGCTGGATGCCAACGATAATGTACTGTCAGAGTGGACACGTGAAGAAGTAACCGAGGCTACGAATCCGAAATACCAGTACGAGTTCAACTACAAGCGTGAGTTTGAGGATAATGAAGACCATACGCTCTTGTTTAGTGCGCTGGGACGCTTCTTTGGAAAAGATCAGAACTCTAACTTCTCTAATACTACAACCTCAGGTATCGACTTTGATGCCCTACAAGAGACACGTACCAAGTTCCAAGAGGCTACCTACACCTTTAAATTGGACTACACCCGCCCGTTTAGTAAGGAGATTACTCTGGAGACCGGTGCGCAGTTTGTACTTAATGATGTAAGCAACGACTTTGAGGTACGCGATTGGGTAGAGGATATGTTTGTCACCAATGATGGATTGACCAATGTATTCAACTACGACCAGGAGGTGCTTGGTGTATACAGTACTGGTTCTTATGAGGGTGATCGTTGGGGTATTAAACTCGGCTTGCGAGCAGAGCATACGCTTCTCAATACGCTATTGGTAACAACCAACGAAGCAAACAAGCAGGAATTCACGAACCTGTTTCCAACGCTCCACACTTCCTATAAGATCAATGAGGCCTTTTCTGTACAGGCAGGTTATTCTCGTCGAATCTTCCGCCCTCGCTTGTGGGATCTGAACCCATTCTTCAATATCCGCAACAACTTCAGCATCCGTACGGGTAACCCAAATCTACTACCAGAGTTTACGGATTCTTATGAGGTTACGGGTATCCTCATTGCTGGCCCAGCAACCATGAACTTTGGCGTATACCACCGCTACACAACTGATGTAGTAGAGCGCATCTCCACCTTTGAGGATAACGTAAATACGTTCATGCCTTTCAATATCGGTACGAACCGAACCACAGGTGTGGAATTCAACGCCAAATATAGCCCAAGCCGAAAGCTTTCCTTCCTGTACGACTTCAACTACGGTTACTTTAACCGCCAAGGGAGCTTCGAAGAGACAGATTTCGACTTTAACGCAGATCAGTGGTCTACTCGCCTAACCTCCAAAATCAAGCTTCCTGCTGATTTTGATGTGGAAGTTACTGGGCGTTATCGCTCTGAGCGTCAGACGGTACAGACTGTTATTTCTGGTAACCTTTTTGCAGACTTTGGCGTGCGCAAGAAAATAATGAAAGGTAAAGGAGTAATCAATCTAAGTGTTCGTGATGTTTTCGCCTCGCGCATTCGTGAGAGTATAGCGGATCAGCTGGAATTCTACGCTTACAATTTCAGTCAGCGTGGTCGTTTCATCGCACTCGGGTTTAGTTTCGGGTTTGGTAAAGGAGAAACGATGGAGTTTTCTGGACAACGTCGGAGATTCTAGATACATCATTTCGAATGAGTGTGGCACATTCGCTTGAGCAGCATTTGTGCCCACTCTACTTTGGTTTATGAGATAGAGATTATTTTGAGCGGGGTAATAGTGTGTCCCCGAATACACCATCTTCTAATTTGAAAACAATCTTTTGATTATGGACATGCGGATTTTGCACCGCTACCTAGGCTTTTTTCTGGTAGGTATTATGGCTGTTTACGCAGTCAGTGGGATTATTCTAATTTTTCGCGATACAGATTATTTCAAACGAGCCGAGCATTTACAGGTACAACTAGACCCGGCTCTTGCAGCGGCTGAACTCGGTAAAGCATTGGATATACGTCGTTTTCGTGCCGAATCCGAGGATGCCAATAAAATCTATTTCAAAGACGGTACTTACGATAAGCAAACAGGATTGGCTGAGTATACGGTGAAAGAGTTGCCTTATGTACTAGACAAGATGACACACCTACACAAAGCAAAATCAGCAGAGCCACTCTTTTTCCTCAACATCTTTTTTGGCTTAGCCCTACTCTTTTTTGTGCTGTCTTCCTTTTGGATGTTCATTCCCTCTTCATCGGTATTCCGAAAGGGAATGTACTTCACTGCTGCCGGCATAGTGTTGACCTTATTGCTCCTGTTTATTTAGATAAAACAACAGGCGTTTTTGATAAAAAGGATCATGTTTTTGTGTCCTCCTTGACAAGGTCTGCCCCGTATTTCGCGGGCAGACCACTTTTCATTTTGGCCAATTGAGATTGCTGCCGTCTCTTTCTGTTCCTCATCCACTGCATTTAACAAGTCCTTTAAAAGTTCCTCCACGTAGCGACGGTCTATTTTTCGTACATTGAGGCAACTCACTTCGGATGGACAGGTATCTCGATGTGCATTAGTAATGATTGTAATCCGAGCCTGTTATTCCATTTTACCGACTAAAAACCTTAATCCATGCCTAGTTATAGTTTGCGTGTGAACGGTCAGGTGCATCAAGTTGATGTTGATGAAGATACACCTGTACTGTGGGTCCTAAGGGATCACCTCCAATTGACGGGTACAAAGTTTGGCTGTGGAATCGGCCAATGTGGTGCTTGTACCATTCATCTTGATGGTTTGGCGATGCGGTCTTGCTCTGTGCCAGTATCAGCTGTTAAAAGCCAGGATATTACTACTATTGAAGGCCTTTCTGAAAAGGGTACTCACCCGGTGCAGAAGGCTTGGTTAGAGCATGATGTGCCGCAGTGTGGTTACTGCCAGGCGGGTCAGATCATGAATGCCGCGGCACTGCTAGCGGATACTCCAAATCCGACGGACGAAGAGATTGCTGCCCGTATGAACGGAAACCTGTGTCGCTGTGGTACTTATACCCGCATCCAGAAAGCTATCAAGTCTGCCGCTGAGCAAATGAGTTAATCACTTCCACAAAAGCAAATAAAATGACAACGAATAGGAAACATAATCGTCGTTCCTTCCTCAAGTTATCTGCTGCTGCTGGCGGTGGTATGGTACTAGGCTTTAGCTGGCTCACCTCCTGTGCTCCTGAAGACGTAGAGGAAGTATTGGAACTAGAGCTACCTGAATCTTGGGTAGAGATAAACGGCTTTTTGAATATCGGAGATAATGGTGTAGTAACCATCTTCTCACCTAACCCAGAGATTGGCCAGAACGTTAAGACGGCCATGCCAATGATCATTGCTGAGGAATTGGATGTCTCTTGGGATAAAGTAATTGTAGAGCAAGCGCCGCTAGATACAGATAAGTATGTTCGGCAGCTAGCCGGTGGTAGCCAGTCTATCCGTCAGGGATGGAAGAGCCTTAGAGAGGCAGGTGCTGCTGCTCGCTACGCGCTAGTAGGTACTGCTGCCCAGAAATGGGGCGTGCCTATGGAAGAGCTTACTACTGCCGATGGTGTGGTAACGCACGAAGCCAGTGGTCAGTCAATTGGTTACGGCGAGTTAGCTAGCGAAGCCGCCACCGTGGAGCTTCCAGAGGAAATTCCATTGAAAGATAATGCCGACTTCAAGATCATCGGTCAGAGTAAGAAGAATGTAGATGGTCGTAAGATCGTTACAGGTCAGCCACTCTACGGAATTGATGTGCAGAAGGAGGGTATGTTGATCGCTATGATTGTGCATCCACCTGCTTTTGGTATGAAGTTCAAGTCAGTTGATGCTGCGGCTGCCGAGGCAATGCCTGGTATCCGTCAAGTAGTGACCATTAGTGCTGATAAGGAAGGAGTAGATAAGCAATGGTCAGATACCAATGCCTTCCCTGAATTGGTTGCTGTAGTAGGTGAAACTACCTGGCAAGTGATGAAGGCCAAGAAAGCACTAAGTGTGGAATGGGAAGAAGTTACGCCTGCTGAATCATCAGAAGGCCACACTACTGCCTTGGAAGAACTAATGGCTACAACTCCTGATGAGGCTGCTCGTAAAGATGGTGATCCAGATGCTGCTTTTGCTGGCGCTGATCAAATCATTGAACGTACTTATACGGCACCATTCTTGGCCCACAATACGATGGAGCCAATGAACTTCTATGCTAACGTCACGGCTGACGGAGCGGAGTTAGAAGGGCCGATTCAGACGCCAGAATTCCTGCGTCCAACGGTTGCTGGTTTGTTGGGCTTACCACCAGAGAAAGTATCCATTATGATGACCCGTATGGGAGGTGGTTTTGGCCGTCGTTTATACGGACACTTTGGTGTGGAGGCTTCCCTGATTAGCCAAGCAGTAAGTGCTCCTGTCAAGCTGGTTTATACCCGTGAGGACGATATGACTCAGGGTACTTACCGCCCTGATTATCGTGTGACTTATCGCGCGGCACTTGATGCTGATAAGAACCTAATTGGCTTCCACGTGAAGGGATCAGGTACTAACGGTAGCCCTGTATTCGCTAATCGTTTTCCTGCCGGTACTATTGATAACTACCTGGCGGAAAACCTCAGCAAGGAGTCCAATGTATCTACCGGTGCCTGGCGTGCACCACGCTCTAACTTCATCGCAGGTGCGGAGCAATCGTTCTTGGACGAGGTAGCAGAAGCAATGGGCAAAGACCCTGTTGATTTGCGCTTAGAGCTATTCGATCGGGCGATTCAAAACCCTATCGGAGAGGATAACGATTACGATGCAGAGCGTTACGCTGGCGTCCTCAAGCTAGTACGTGAAAAAGCAGATTGGGACACGCCAAAAGAGGGTGTGTACCGTGGAGTAGCGGCCTACTATTGTCATAACTCCTACGTAGCTCAAGTACTGGATGTGGTGCTGGAAAACGGCCGTCCGAAAGTAGACAAGGTCTACTGTGCGGTGGATTGTGGTATTGTGGTGAACCCAGATGCTGCCCGCAACCAAATTGAGGGTGGTATTGTGGATGGTATCGGCCACGCAATGTACAGTGCGCTTACCTTCAAGGACGGTGCGCCAGAACAACAGAACTTTGATAAGTATCGCCTCATTCGTCACCGGGAAGCACCGCGTGAAATTGAGGTACATTTCGTCGATAACGGAATTGATCCGACGGGCTTAGGCGAGCCTTCGTTGCCGCCCGTAATGGCAGCGCTAGCTAATGCATTAGCAAAGGCTACTGGCGAACGCCTATACAGCCAACCTTTTGCGCTACAGCAGGAGGTGTTGGGTTAAAATTATAGCATTTTAGAATGCGGGTTTGTACGGACAGCGATTGCTGTTGTACAAACCCGTTTCTTTTTGAGGTTTGCCCTTTCGTTAAAAGAGTGCGCAAACAGGGCTAGGAGCAGAATTCTTAAACAGAGGCTGGTATATTCGCGTTTTCAATACTCATCATTACTACTTTTCATGACTAGCCCCCAAGAATACCGATTGACGCAGTACAGCCATGGTGCAGGTTGCGGTTGTAAGATCTCTCCTCAAGTACTCGACAAGATATTGGCTTCCTCTTCGGCCTTGCCTGATTTTCCCGGATTGCTTGTCGGTAACCAAGAACGTGATGATGCTGCGGTGATGGACTTGGGCGATGATACAGCCATCATCAGCACTACCGATTTTTTCATGCCCATCGTGGATGATGCTTTTGATTTTGGCCGCATTGCCTCGGTCAATGCCATTAGTGATATCTATGCCATGGGAGGTACACCTTTGATGGCTATTGCCATATTGGGCTGGCCCATCAATGAAATTCCGCCGGAGGTCGCCCGAGAGGTTATTGCTGGGGGACGACAAGCATGCCTAGACGCTGGAATACCTTTGGCCGGTGGTCATAGTATTGATAGCCCAGAACCCATCTTCGGACTGGCAGTAACTGGTCGGGTACCCG
>CAJXOS010000176.1 GCA_913057725.1 uncultured Lewinella sp. | reverse complement strand
GAGAGAAAACTGGGTGAGTTTCCCGCCCGGCCCTGCTTGTGCCTCGTATACCGTAACCTGGTGCCCTGCTGCTGCCAGTCGGACTGCGCTGGCCAAACCAGCAATACCTGTGCCAATAATAGCCGTTTGCAAGATGCGTTGTTTTTGTTGTCCTAACAAGCTGTGGGTGTTCGGGTTTAGAGAAGCTCTTTGAAAAGCAATGTGGGCGAGTATGAAAATTGGAAAAATGATTTTTCTGATGGCCAATTTTCTGTTGCCGGATGTGAAATCTCATTAGCTTTGGGCCATGTTCTTAGCCCACCAAATTGGATCATTGCACGATGGTACTTTCCACTTCTAATCAGCAGGAACTCCTGTCCTCCGCAACTGCACTTTTACTGCATCACTACAACCTTGAGGCTAGCCTTAAACAGCTAGAGGGGGAAGTAGATCTAAACTTTGCTGCTCGTACTTCTGATGGCCAGCGATTCGTGCTGAAGATAAGTGGCCCGTCTGCTACCAAGCAAGAAATCGCTTTTCAGGCAGCCATTCTAGAGCATCTTCAGCAAAAGGAGTTGCCGTTTACTGTACCGCAACTCATTCCGGCTTCGAACGGAGACTCCTTAGTGGATATACAAGATGATAATGGAAGTAGACGATGGATACGTCTTCAAAGTTGGGTGGATGGGCGAATGGTGGATCAGGTAAATCCCCGTTCTCAATCTTTATTATTGGAATGGGGCAAAACGGCGGCTCATCTTAATCGCGCGCTTCAAGAATTCGACCATCCTGAAGCGCATCGTGCCTACAAATGGGATCCAAGTAGAACCCTTGAAGCAAAGACAGGAGCACAATGGTTTAGTGCAGCGCAACGTGATCTGGCAATGTATTTCTGGGATCGTATAGAGCAGCACGTACAACCTCACTTAGGCAAGCTACGCGCAGGCGTCAATTACAATGATGCTCACGAAATGAACTTACTGGTTGATTTTGATAGTACAAATCCCACTATAGCGGGAGTAATTGATTTTGGCGACGCTCTATATACGCAAACTATCAACGAACTGGCAATCGCCTGTGCCTATGCAGCTATGGATCAGCCCGATCCTTTGAGTGCCGCTTGCCATGTAGTTCGAGGATTTCATGAAGTATTGCCACTGGAAGAATCGGAATTGATACATCTATTCGATCTTGTTGCTGCCAGGTTGTTGATTACGGTTGCTACGGCGGCTGAAAACCAGCAGTTGGAACCTGATAATCCGTATCTGCAAGTGAGTGCCCGTCCCGCTTGGGCATTATTGGAAGGATGGCGGTCTCTTTCGCCACAGCTTGCTCACTATCGTTTCCGATCTGCTTGCGGCTGGCAGCCCGTTCCTCAGCGGGCTAAGTTTGATGATTGGTTGGCGACGAACCCTTCCTTTCATGAGGTGATGCCGATTGCAGGTAAAGCAGTCGTGGCACTGGACCTGAGTGTGTCCAGCCTGGATTTAGGAAACAATGATCGCTTCTTGGAAATCGGGCCTTTCACCCGCACTGTTGATCAAATTTTAGAAGATCAAGCCGCTTACTTTGGTGTAGGAGGTTACGGAGAGGTACGCCCCTTTTATACAACTGATGCCTATCAGGTGATGGACAATGAAGGTGCTCAATGGCGTACGGTACACCTGGGCTTAGATGTTTGGGGAGCTGCTCACACGCCAGTTTTTGCGCCCTTGGATGGAGTGGTGCATAGCGTAGCGGATAACGCAGGCGAACGCGACTATGGCCCTACCGTTATACTGCGACATGATGTCAATGATGAACTTTCTTTCTATTCCTTGTATGGGCACCTGAGTCGGAAATCTGTCGAACATTTGGAGGTTGGGCAGGAAGTGAATGCTGGAGATACAATTGCTGCTGTTGGCCCTGCGCCAGAAAATGGAAATTGGCCACCACACCTGCACTTTCAACTTATGTTGGATATGCTGGAGGAGGAGCAGGATTTTCCTGGCGTTTGTTATCCGGCGGAGCGTGAGACTTGGCTTAGCCTTTGTCCAGATCCAGGGCTTTTTTATCCTGACTTGCCGCAAGTGGAAGGTGCTAGCTGGTCAGCAGAACGCATATTAGCTGAACGACAGGAGGTGCTGGGTCGTAGCTTGAGTATTTCTTACCAAAGGCCATTGCATATTGTGCGAGGCTTTGGCGCTTACCTCTACGATCAAGACGCTCGGCGCTACTTGGATACCGTCAACAATGTGGCACATGTTGGGCATGAACACCCTAAGGTGGTGCGAGCAGCTCAACGACAGATGGCAGTGCTCAATACGAATACGCGTTACCTACATGAAAATATCGTACGTTTTGCGGAGGAGTTAGCAGCTACCTTACCACCCGAACTGAGTGTGGTGCACTTGGTCAACTCCGGCAGTGAGGCTAATGAGTTAGCCCTGCGAATGGCAAAGACCATTACGGGGCAACAGGATGTGATTGCAGTTGAGGTAGGATACCATGGCAATACCGGTGCTTGTATTGACGTGAGTAGTTACAAATTTGATGGAAAAGGAGGTAAAGGTGCCCCAGCGCATACCCAGATTGTACCCATGCCTGATACGTATCGTGGACTTTATCGCGACCCCAAAACAGCTGGCCAGCAGTATGCAGCACATGTCGGCAAGGCACTAGGGCATATCCAAGAGCAAGGACGAAATGTAGCAGCTTTCCTGGCAGAGAGTATCCTGAGTTGTGGCGGGCAAATTGTGTTACCGGAAGGATATTTGCGGGGAGCCTATGAGCAGGTCCGAGCGGCTGGTGGCTTATGTATTGCTGATGAAGTTCAGGTGGGCTTTGGTCGGGTAGGGGAGCATTTCTGGGGTTTTGAGTTGCAGGGCGTAGTGCCGGATATTGTGACGATGGGCAAACCCATTGGAAACGGTCATCCCTTAGCAGCTGTAGTAACTACACCAGCCGTGGCAGAAGCTTTTGCGAATGGCATGGAGTTTTTCAATACGTTTGGCGGTAACCCAGTTTCCGCAGCGATCGGGCGAGCTGTTTTAGGAGTGATTCAAGAAGAACAGCTACAAGAGAACGCTTTGCAAGTAGGCCGAGAATTGCGTAAAGGACTATTGGAGCTACAATCTCGGTTCCCCATCATTGGTGATGTTCGTGGCCCAGGCTTTTTCCAAGGTATCGAATTGGTTCGTGATCTGGAAAGTCGGGAACCGGCAGCCGCACAAGCCGCCTACCTGGCTAATCGCATGCGTCAACGGGGTATCCTTATGAGTACCGATGGGCCGGACTATAACGTACTCAAAATTAAGCCGCCCATGTGCTTTGGCGCACAGCAGGCTAACTTTTTGCTGGAGAATCTGGAGGTTGTGCTGCAGGAGAATGGGATGCTAAGCTTGTAGCACTTTAGTCTATGATGTAATATTCATGCTTTATTTGAATCAGGGTGTCCTTACCATTGATCGTAGTTTGAAAGGCCATATCCAGATTTTCGACGGAAAGTCCTTCTCCGGGAGTCCTTGGCGGGATGAGGTTTAGATTGTATCCTCCATCTAAAACAGGGATGTCCCAACTTTTAAGTGAGATGGTTCCTTTGATCGTCCGCATTCGCTGGCCGATTACTATTTCTGCCTTGTATCTTTCATTCCGCTGGATGAGTTGTTTTTCTGGAATAACAGCTACAAAGATATCCTCATCATTCCTAGTCAATTCTGTACTGGTATTGGCGAGCACATGTTCCAGGAAGTGGCTGATATTAATATTTAACGACTCACGCTGTTCTCGATGACTCAGGGTACCGAACTCCTTTATTATTTGTGATTGAGACTTCCATCCCGATTCAGCATAGTTGCCATTGTAAAATCTAGGATCAAAAGCTTCCAGCTGTGTGAGAAATTCCGTGTATGATCCAGACAGGTCAGTTACTGCCTCCTCCCCGAGAGCGGAGAGTATGGTTTCAAAAACTTCAATATCTAGCTCGTTTCCGGTATCCCGATATTCTGGTAATTTGGTATAGTTATGATTGGAGAGGTTATCGGCGACGACCCTGAGTAACAGGTTATTCGTTGCCAATAGTCTGTTGTACAAGGGCGATGCTGTTCCGTTCTCCGCTGTTGGTGCCTGACAGCATAAGGTAACCAGTATAGTAAGGGGGAGTAGCACTCTCAGTGAATTCATGTTTTATTGATTGTTTTGAGGTTGTACTGAATCCGTTTTTGAAGCTAAAATGTAACGAACACCAATCATAGATAGGTTTTCACCTGTTGTTTGCAAAGTGTAGAGCTAAACCAAGTGATCCTCCTCTGCCGGTTCATCAGCCAAAGGAGGATCACGAGGAGCTAATTTTTCTGTATTAATCTATTGCTTTACAAACGGAAGACTCCGCCCATTCGGCAATACAATCCAGTATTGTCCCTGCGGTAGATGACTAACAGAGAGTACCTCCTGAGAACGAATCTGTGCCGATCCCAAATATTGGCCACTGCTGGCAAATAAAGCAGCTTCACCTTCCCATCCTTGCAGCTGTATCCAGTCTGTACTGGGGTTTGGAAACAACTGAAGGCTCAAATCCTCCTCTGGTCCTGCAGTACTATTGGGTAACTCCAGTTTGACGATCTTGTCGTCTACGAATAGGCCGATGTACAATTCGTTGTTCACAATGGCGAGCCCAGTTGGTTCCAAGAGGTTGTCGAGTAAAACATCTGCCTGACCAGAGGCAATATCTAAGGTTACTATCCAGCCCTGGGAGAAGAGCCCCACGTATAAAATGCCTTCGTGATAAGTCATGTGGTTTGGTCCCACCAGGTTGTCGAGTACAATAGTTCGTTCGCTATCGAAGTCGTTTACACGGATCTTACTCACTGTGCCAGTACCGAATTCTGAGATGTAGAGTTCATTACCAATTACGAGAAGACCACCGGGATCATCCAGACCGCGAAGTATGGTGTCGGGGGCGGCCTCCAGATTATCAAAACTGAGCCGATAAACTTCACCTTCATCTGGGAAATGAGTGAAGTACAAATAGTCTCCATGAGCATGGACGGCATTAGGGGTGACGATTTGAGACACAATTTCTTCGGGTTCAGCATCGAGGTTGCCCAGCTCAACGCGCGAGAGTCGATCAAAGTCATTTTCGGCATAGTAGAGATAGCCATCATGAATAGCGACACCATAGGGCTGTCCTAGTCCGGTAAGTAGATCCACGACGTTGTTATCCGGATCATTCAAGTCCGTAAAGGAAATTTTCCCTCCGCTGTACTGCGAAAAGAAAATGGTAGACCCCAGTGTTGTCATACCCGAGGGGCCGTCAATGCCGGTAATAAAATCGATAGTTTGTGCAGTTAGTGTACTGCTTGCCAATAGGCAAAGTAGATAGAGATAGCGCATGCGTATAAAGTTTTAGTACCGTAAAATACTAAAAAATCCAGCTAATTTTCAGGTGGCTTGCACCAATTGTCCTAGCTTCGGTCCTGCATTATTCGTTTCAAATCTGGTGTGTTACATCCGATTTAGCCCTACCAAAGTACAATGAGCAAAACCTTTTTTACGCAACTAAGCCTTGCCCTGTTTGTGGTTTGGTTTAGCGCTTGCGAACCACAAGTTGACCCATCGGCAAGCGCTCAGGTCGAGCTGCAGTCGAATTTCCCCGATGTCCTAAACTTACATGCCTCGCCGGATAGCGCCTTCGATCGTTCTCCTTCTGCCTTTTCGGATATGGGGAGTTGGTTCGCTTATGCTTTACCAGCAAAAAATGATTTGACGGCGATCGGAAGTTTTACGGGGCCTTATCTTTTTACGCAAGACAATGGGGTGTGGATCAGTCGCTTCCTTTCTCAATTAGAAATTACGGTAGGAGAGCAAACAACTCCAGTGGATCTCAGTAAGGCTGAAATCATAGAGAATACCTACTATCCAGGTTTGCTACGACAGCAGTTTCGATTTTCTGATCCGAATCTAGAAGTGACGACCAGCTTGTTCTTTATCAGCAGTCGCACGGCTTGTATTAAAGTTGATCTTCAAGCCGATCAGGATTTGGTTTTACAAATCGGTTGGCGTGGTGATACCTACATGGAAGGTGTTCGTTTTGATGAAAAGACAGATGGGGTATCCATTCATTTTGCCGAGAATGAGCACCAAGGCCATTTGACCCTTCCCAATGCGGAGGGGGTGGCGGTACAAATAGCTGATGCCGCTTATCAGTTGCGAATGGCACCGATCTCTCTTAAAGCGCAACAAAAGCATAGTGTAGGGCTGTATCATTCCTTCTGCTTCTCTGCGGATGAATGGCAGGTGGAAAAAGATGCTTTGCCTCAGCACATCAATGAGCTGGAAACAGCAGTGGATGCTAATCGCGACCGCTGGAACAACTGGATTCAAACTACTCTTGATGACATTGAGCCGTCCTTGAAGACCCCTAGTTACGAAGCGATTGCCGTGAAGAGCCTAGAGACACTTACCAGCAATTGGCGCTCAGCAGCAGGCTTCCTAAAGCATCAAGGACTTTTCCCGTCCTATCATTACAAATGGTTTCACGGTTTCTGGTCATGGGATAGTTGGAAACATGCGGTAAGCCTGGCTCGATGGAATCCAGCGTTGGCACAAGACCAAATCCGGGCGATGTTTGATTTTCAGAATGAAGAAGGAATGGTCGCTGATTGTGTTTATCGAGATACGATTATCGAAAACCATAACTGGCGTGATACCAAACCTCCATTGGCGGCCTGGGCCATTTGGCGAACCTATGAACAGAGCGAAGACCAGGGTTTTTTGGCCGAGATATATCCTGCGGCAAAGCGATACCACGAATGGTGGTATGCATATAGAGACTATGACCAAAATGGCCTTTGCGAATATGGATCGACAGATGGCACTTTGATAGCCGCTCGCTGGGAGAGTGGCATGGACAATGCTGTTCGTTTTGATGATACGCGTTTGCTGAAGAGCAAAACACAAGCAGGAGCCTGGTCTATGAACCGCGAAAGTGCTGATCTGAATGCTTATTTGTTTGCTGATAAATATTATCTCTCAAAGATTGCAGCGGCCTTGGGTAAGTCCGAAGATGCAGATACCTTCAGTAGCGGAGCAGATGCGCTGAAGACTCGTATTCAGGAGACATTCTTTTCCGAAAAGACGGACTGGTTCCATGATATTGATTTGGAAACTAAGCAGCCCATCCTGCATTATGGAGCAGAGGGCTGGATACCATTGTGGGCTGGAGCGGCGACGGATGAACAGGCTGAGCGAGTTCGATTAAACATGATTGATACGACAAAATTTGCCACCTACATTCCTTTCCCAACCTTAGCTGCAAGTGAGGCAGGTTTTGAGCCAGTAGAAAGCTATTGGCGGGGTCCGGTCTGGATGGATAAGGCCTACTTTGCCATCCCCGCTCTTAAGCAGTATGGTTACGAGGAGGATGCCCAGCGGTTTACGATGAATTTGCTTGATCGCTTGGAGGGGCTCAAGGACAGTGATGGCCCCATTCGGGAAAACTACAACCCACTTACTGGCGAAGGATACGAATCTGCTCACTTTAGCTGGTCAGCCGCTCATATCTTGCTCTTGCTAACCGAGGATTAAAAGCTTTTACCTACTTCCTAGACTATGCCAAACCAATTCTACCAAATCGTTCTTGTCGCCCTGCTATTCAGTGTCAGCTTTGAGATGGCGGGGCAGGAATACCATCAAAATCATCAGGTGTTTGCCGTAAACAAGGAAGCACCGCATCCACTGCTATTTCCGTTCGATAATGAGGAGCAAGCGATCCTCAACCAAAAGGAGCAGTCTTCCTGGTACCAATCATTGAACGGATTTTGGAAGTTCAATTGGGTACGCTCACCGCAAGATAAACCGGAAGGTTTTCACCAAGCAGACTACGACGATAGTGACTGGACAGACTTTCCAGTACCTGGCAACTGGGAAGTGCACGGTTATGGTTATCCCATTTATCTGGATGAAAAATATCCCTTCGAAACGCAATGGCCTGATGTCTCTGAGGAATATAATCCAGTAGGCTCATACCGGCGTCAGTTTGATATTCCTGAAGAATGGATGGAGCGCGAGATCATTTTGCACTTTGGTGCGGTGAAGTCGGCATTGTATGTATGGGTAAATGGGAAGCGAGTGGGATTTTCTCAGGGATCTAAAACACCAGCGGAGTTCAATGTAACCGATTACGTTCAAGCTGGCGAAAACACTCTTGCGATCCAGATCTACCGTTGGAGTGATGCCAGCTACATCGAAAGTCAGGATATGCTGCGTCTTTCCGGGATTGAGCGTGAGGTGTATCTATATGCAGTGCCGCAGGTGCACATCAAAGATGTATTCTCACGGGTAGAATATATGGAAGCAGGAGAGGATTGGAACTGGAAGGTCGATGCGACCTTAGAACGGGATCGGGGGCAGTTATTGGATGGTCAGTTGCGACTTAAGTTATTGGATGAAGAACAACAGCTGGTCCTTGAGCAATCAAAGATCATCAAGGCAACCATTCAGGAAGCTAAGGCGAGTGTACAGTTTATGATCCCGAATCTACTAGCACAATATGGCGTAAAGAAATGGTCAGCAGAGCAGCCAAACCTCTACACCTTGCTGCTTATTCATGAAGACATGGATGGTCAGCAACGCGAAGTAGTCAGTAAGCGGGTTGGATTCCGGGTGGTAAAAATCAAGAATGGTCAACTATTGGTCAATGGACAAGCGATTTATATCAGAGGAGTGGATCGTCATGAAACGCATCCACATACTGGTCACGTGATTGATCGGGAGCTGATGCTTCAGGATATCCGACTGATGAAACAGCATAATATCAACGCTGTCCGCTCGGCCCATTATCCTAACCATCCCGATTGGTATGCACTCTGTGATGAATACGGTCTGTATGTGATCGATGAAGCCAATATTGAGAGTCATCCACTGGCCAATTCTGAGGAAACGCAGATCGGCAATGAGATGAGTTGGCAACCAGCCCACTTGGACCGTACTAAGCGCATGTTCCATCGGGATAAGAACCACCCCTCTATCATCATCTGGTCGTTAGGTAACGAGGCTGGGCACGGCAAGGTCTTTGCCAGCACCTATCAATGGCTCAAAAAAAATGACGGTACGCGCCCGGTGCAGTATGAGCCAGCCGAAAAAGAAGATTATACTGATATCTACTGCCCCATGTACCCACCGGTGGAGCGACTGGTAGAATACGCTAAGACGGATCCACAGCGTCCTGCAATTATGATCGAGTACTGCCATGCGATGGGTAATAGTGTGGGCAATTTGCAGGACTATTGGGATCAGATTGAAAAGTACCCTAGTCTACAGGGCGGCTTCATCTGGGATTGGGTAGATCAGTCCCTGGAATACACCGATGAGGATGGCATTAAATATCTGGCGTATGGCCATGATTATCATCCAGACCTTCCGACGGATGGCAATTTCCTCAATAATGGATTGGTAGATCCCTACCGTAATCCGCACCCACATCTGTATGAGGTGAAGAAGGTCTACGAGCCTGTTAAGTTCTCGGCAGTGGATGTAGCTACTGGTCAGTTTAAACTACACAATAAACGATTTTTCGAAACCACTTCGGACCTGCAAATTAAGTGGGACATCCGTGCTGGTGGCAAGGTGGTTATGGAAGGTAGTATTGACCTAAATGCTGTGGCACCGCAGCAAGAGCAGTCATTCACTATTGATTGGTCGGAACTCAAAATCGTGCCGTATCAAGAATATATTCTCAAGTTGTCGGCGGTGCAGGCGGTAGATGATCCGATGCTTCCATTGGGCCATGAGGTAGCTTGGGAACAGTTTCAGGTTACGAACTACGAGCCGGTGGTAATAGAACGAATTGATAAACAGCAATCGCTGGATATCTCTGCCCAGGATGGAGCCTTTACAGTTGCTGGATCAGACTTCCATATAAAGATTAGCGTCAAGGAAGGAGAGATCCTGGAGTATGTGTATAAGGGAGAAACTATGCTGACGGCGGGCCCAAGGCCTAACTTCTGGCGACCACCAACGGATAATGACCTAGGCAATGGTATGCACGAGTGGGCGAGTATTTGGCAAGAAGTATCTACGCGCAGTGGGCTGTATTTGGTTAATAAACCCGAGCCAATCGCTGGTGGCCAAGTCCAATGGCTGGTGGATCATCAATTGTCCAGCAAGGTGCAAGCTGAGTATACGACTACCTACACGATATCTCCCCGAGGCGTCCTAAATGTAGAGCATGCTTTCAAGCCAAATAGCCTGGAGTTACCCAAAATGCCGCGTTGGGGCATGAAGTGGGAGCTGCCCGGTGATTTCGTAAACATGAGTTGGTATGGTCGCGGACCCCATGAAACCTATTGGGATCGTAAGACCTCCGGCGAAGTGGGTATTTGGAAAGGAAGTGTTTGGGATCAGCTCCACCGTTATTCCCGCCCGCAGGAGAGTGGGAATAAGTCGGATGTAAGGTGGATGCGATTGTCAACGCGATCTGGAGCTGCCTGGACGGTGATTGCTGATGAAGGTTTGCTATCTGCTAGTGCCTGGCACCTTACTAGTGAAGATTTGGATTTTCAAGCTGGCGCAAAGGGAGCTGCTTCTGCTTCGGGCTTGGTGCCCGTTACCTCTAAGCACGGTGCAGACTTATTTCAACGACCCATTACCACCTGGAATATTGACTATCGGCAGATGGGCCTTGGGGGAGATACCTCCTGGGGCCGCTTGGTACATGATGAGTACACATTGCCAGTACAGGCCTACGAATATCGATACTGGTTAGTACCTTCGGTGAAATAGCCAAAAGAGGGCGTCAAGCAGAACGATTGATGCCCGGCGATTTTGAATTGTCTGCGAACTTGCTAAACCATATCGCCGCGATGTGATTATAGTACTGTGCGTGACAATTGAGAGCGGCCAGCCACTGCTTGCCAAAGCAATTGTTTTAGCTTAGCCACCGCACTTATTCCCCGACTGTTGGAACTTGAAATTATATGACTCGGACAGCAAAGGCTGGCCTGGTCAACGCTATACATTATCATCACACGCACCATTACAACATGACTAGGATTAGTATGTTCCTCCTGCTTGGGGGGATGTTTTGGCTGGGAAACAGCCAAGCGCAAAATGCAACTACCACCAAAAAAATTGAAGCCACTGTCGAAGTAACTTACGCAGAATACTTAGGCAGCACTCGGCCCGTTCGCGACCTGATTGCGGTTCCAGCAACGGACCCAGAACGCAGAAAGGAAATGAAGCGGCCCCGCTCGGTACCGGAGAACTTCCAAGGGCGTGGCAAGCAAAACCTCGCTTTTCCAGAGCGTCAGCTAGAAATTGATGATCCGATCTGGCAAAGTAGTTTCTCCGAGAATGCCATCACCGTTGAGCCGCTAGTAAACATAGACGGTATCACCGCAGGCTCTTCTCCGAATGATCCAAGTGGTGATGTAGGTCTCAACTATTACATGCAGGCGGTCAATGCCACGCAATTGGCGGTATACGACAAAGAGGGGAACCTCGTCAATACTTTCTCGGCCAATACGATCTGGAGTGATATTGGCTTCTCTTCCGCAGGGGATCCCATCATTCTCTATGATCAGGAGGTAGATCGTTGGCTAATTACGGAGTTTCCAAGTGGCAATCAGTTATTAGTAGCCATCTCACAAACCGACGATCCACTAGGCGCTTGGGATGCCTATAACTTTGGTACACCAAGTTTCCCGGATTACCCTAAGTACGGTATCTGGAACAATGCCTACTCAGTTACTACCAATGAAGGTGGCCCTGGCACCCTGCACTCTTACTTCATCAATCGTGAAGCACTACTGAATACAGAGGCCATGGTGCCGATTCAGCGTATCGGTTTGCCCGGTAGCAATGGTACGGAGGCTGGCTTCTTCGTAGCTACGCCGGTCGATTGGACGGGCTTAGATGCTCCGGAAGGTGATCCTATCGTGGTAGCCTTGAACGACTCCTCCTGGGGTGGTATTGAGGAAGATGCAATTGAGATTTACAGCATCAATATTGACTGGGATAACCCGGACAATACCGAGGTCACAAACACTACCGTAACTACATCTCCTTATAACGCTTATGCTTGTGCAGCTCCAGGGTTTGGCTTTGCTTGTATCCCGCAGCTGAATGGTGGTGGTCTGGACGGTATTCCAGAAGTGATCATGAACCAGGCAGTGTACCGTAACTTCGGTAGCCATGAAACCATGCTGATGAGCTTCATGACGGATGTTACTGGTGATGAACTAGCTGGTATCCGTTGGGTAGAAATGCGCCGTACAGCGGGCGAAGACTGGTCTTTATATCAGGAAGGTACTTACGCGCCAGATGATGGTCTGCATCGCTTTATGAGCAGCCTGCAGATGGATGGTGCCGGTAATATCGGTATGGGTTACAATGTGAGTAGTGAAGACACTTATGTTGGTGTCCGTTTTACGGGACGCCGTGCGAATGATCCACTAGGTGAAATGACGGTAGAAGAATTCACCGCTGTAGAAGGAGCAAGCACTGTCTTCTCTGGAGGTCGCTTTGGTGACTATGCGCACATGGCCATTGACCCCGTTAATGACCGCACATTTTGGTTTACTACGGAGTATGCAGGCCCAAGTGATGTAGAGACTCGCATTGTAGCTTTCGAACTACGTAAGGATACCACTGATTTAGCTGTTCGCGGATTGGTTTCTCCTACCACCGGTCCTGACCTGACGGCCATGGAGACGGTACAAGTAGAGGTGATCAATGCCGGCTTGGACACTTTGGAAGGCTTCAGTATCGGTTATGTGTTTGAAGGAGGTATGCCAGTAATCGATATGGTTCCTGATACCTTGTTGCCAGACAGCACTTACCGACACACTTTCGCGCCAACAGTTGATTTGTCTGCGATTGGTGATTACACCTTTACACTATTTGCAACTGCTGAAGGAGATACACAGGTGCGAAATGACACACTAGAGGCTGTTGTGAGCAACTTGCCGCGCATTGACGCAGGTGTCACGAATATCACTGCTGCTGCATCCGTACTCTGTGGTGATGCTTTCCCACTGACTGTAGAGCTAACCAACTTGGGAGTAGACGTATTAACTAGCGTAACGATTGAGTTGACGCTCAATGGTAATCCAATTGATCCAATCAACTGGGAAGGAACATTGGAGAGCGGCGAGTCAGTTAATCTTACTGCTCAAATCACGGGTGCGATTGATGGAATTAATGAGTTGGGCGCTGTGACTGTCAATCCGAATGGTGTAAGCGACCAACGTCCTGAAAATGATGACTTCACCTTCGAGTTTGATGTCCTCTTGGATGGCGTTGATATTCTCTTGAATATTCTAACGGATGAATACCCAGGTGAGACGACTTGGGAACTACGTGATGACAACAATCAAGTTCTGTACTCTGGCGGGCCATACAACAGTCAGTTTACTCAGTTCCAAGAACGCTTCTGTCTGGATCCGACCGAGTGTTACACCTTCACGATGTTTGATTCTTTCGGTGATGGTATTTGCTGTGGTTTTGGTCAGGGTAATTATGACATCACTGATGCCGATGGCCTACCATTGCTGACCAGTACCGGTGAGTTTAATTTCTCGGAAACGAATGAGTTCTGTGCTACTTTCGAATGTACCCTTGCGGGTGAAGTAGAAGTGGCTCCAGAATCTTCTGTTGGTGCAGCTGATGGCGTGATTATGGCTTTTGCAACCGATGGTGTAGGCCCATTCACTTATAGTATTGATGGCGGTCAGACCTTTACGGAAAGCAGCATGTTTACGGGCTTGGCAGCTGGTGAGTATGAAGTGATCATTGCGGGTGCTGGCGATTGCACCTATACCCAAACGGTAACGATCGAAAGCTGTACCCTGGAGTTCCTAACGGCAACCATTATGGGTGAGTCGACAACGGATGCTGCTGATGGTCAGATTGAAGTAGCGGTAGAGAACGGTGTTCCTCCTTACAGTTATTCATTGAACGGTAACACCCAGGAAGAGCCACTATTCGAAGGCCTATCTGCTGGTGACTACTCCTTGGTTATCGAAGATGCTTTGGGTTGTACAGTTGAAGTAGATATCATGTTGGATGTTATCAACAGTACAGAGACTATCATCATCGGAGGCAACGCTATCCTGCTATATCCTAACCCTACGGAGGGTGTGTTTAAAGTAGCACTTCCTGGTTTGGAGGCTAACTCTGTTTTCCTGCCAGTTAGGGTATATGATGCTACAGGTCGTAGCTTATACGAGGCGAAATTGCCACAGTACGACGGACACTACACCGGTGAACTTTCGCTATATGCTTATCCGGATGGTGTATACTACCTACGCTTTATGGACGAGCGCATTCAGCGTATGGTTCGAGTAGTGAAGCAAGGTGAGTAATCGTATACGGTATTGCTAAAACGCAATGTAGATAGAGGGGGAATAGTGGCTAGCCACTATTCCCCC
>CAJXOS010000175.1 GCA_913057725.1 uncultured Lewinella sp. | reverse complement strand
TGGTTAGTTGGTTAGTTGGTTAGTTGGAAAATAGTGTGTTTGGCACATCATTCTGAGGAGGGACTAATATTGCCATTCAATAAGTTCGGTAATATGGTTGGGTAGCGGTTGATCTGGCCATCCTTCATTTGCAGGGTGAACCTTGCTTGCGGATCCACTGCAATGAGTTGGGTGGGAGGATCTCCCTTCTCGCCTCTCTGATACTTGAAGGATTCCAATTGGAAACCAGTCGCTACATCCCAAATACCGTCCCGGGTCATGAAGTAGTGTTGACCGTCTACCAGGAGTGGCCACAAATAAGGTTCTTGTTGCCGCCTCGTTACTACGGTGCGATAGTTTGGGTTCGCCAAAAGCGATCCTAATTTTTTTGTTTCTACCTCCATCGTGTAGATATAATCTGGGGCATCGTCAAAACCTCGGATTGGTGCGAAGTACAGGTATTTCCCATCGGGAGAAAAAGCACAAGCTTCCGGATCCGTAGGTATAGCGAACTCGGCATGCTTTTCCTGCGTGTCTATATTCCACATTCTTCCTCTTGTGCTTCCACTGTAGGTATTATACGTCACTAGATATCGGCCATTGGGGCCCACATGGAGGCTTTCAACCGGATACCCATTATCGATGATCAACTCTGCTGAACTAATATCGTTAAGCGGGTGGCGATGAATCTTCCCCAGGGTATCACAGCTGAACAGATACTTAGCATCAGGACTAAAAGTCAAGGCTGTGTAATTATCTAAGCCTTCAATTTCCTTTCCATTAGCAGTCTTGAAAAGTTGGTAGCTAGCATAGTCTTGTGATGTAGTTTTACAAAGCAAGAATTTTTCATCTGAGGAAAAGAAAAAATAATTATTGTCTTTGTCTGAGTTTTGTAACTGGCGACTTGAACCACCAATTCTCATTTCCTGTATCCACACCTCATGATCGGCCAATTGATAGATTAGATGTCCACTCTGCGGGCCAATTACTACGTTCTGGAATTCTTCTCCATTCGGTAGCCATTGTTCTGACCAGATGAAGTCATAATTCCACGCTCTGAGGTAGTTACGATCATGCTCAACAAACAAATCCCCCTTAGGGCTGAGATAGTCTGGATAGGTCATTTGAAAACTATCTATCCGCTGCGTCAACTTTGGATCATAAACCAGCGCAGCGCTCTCACTACAGGCCACAATGTATCGACCGTGGTCGGGGAACGCCAAGGCATCAATGGAATATTCAGCATTCCGTTTCCCAGGCAACCGCTCTCCAGTCCTGGCGTCAAACCGAGCGAGTTCATCTTCATCATCCTCCACCATGATCAGCTCTCGGCCATCGGGTGAGAATACGCCCTTTGGAAAATACTCATCCGCTGATCGATCAATCTGCAGTTTTGTAACAGCGTATTCGTCAGTTCGGAAGAGTTTTTCGATATCGTCTTGTTCCAAACTAGCCGTACTACTCATTAGGCTTTCCCAACTCAAAACCCGCATTTCTCGACCGTCTCCCACCAGGAGATGGTAGTCATTAGCCGTAGCCTTTATGTCCCTTGCACAGCTCAAGGCATACAGGGCAAAAGCCGGCCACTCATCAATATTAACAGATCTTCCACTGGGAACTTGCCAAGCCTTACGTTCACCATCGTCCGTATCGAAAGCAATTAACAATTTACTATCAGGTGAAAAACAAATACTGTACTTATCCTCTAATACTTTATCCCTCAAGCCCTGCACCTCGCGCTTAAAAAGAAATAGCTGATCGGATGCTCGCCAGACAGCGATGGAGTCCGTACCGTAGTACGATCCAGTAAAGTAGTATTTGCCATCATCAGAAAATTGAAGCTGATCAAAAGATTCCACGCGGTAGCGTTCGACACTTGTAGCCAGATCCCATTCTTCAAAGGGATGGGCTATATTCAAGACCGCATCCGTACTGTGCTTTCCTGGGAGGGCAAGAAAACTCTGCCAACTGAGGCTTAAACCTTCCAGATATTTGCCGTCTTCGGCGGCAACACCCGCCCGATATGCTAGCTCGAAGGATTCCGTCTCATTCAAGGCCGTCTGTGTTGCACGACGGGCTCTGATCGCTTCCGCACGCTCTCTTTTAGCGGCTTCTGCCTCCTCAACAGCTCTTGCTTCTGCTGCGGTGGCAGCTTTTTCACTAGCCTCCGCCTTATTTCTTTCTTGCTCCGCTTCTTTGGCCCGCTCTTGAGCACGCAGATCGCTTTCATGTGCTTTTCGCTCTTCTTCTTTTGCGATTTCAGTCTGCTCTGTTGCCTTGCGATATTGCTGCCAGCTGATGATGGTAGCAGTCGTCAGTATTCCTATGATTCCCAAGACCAATATCCGTTGCCAAAATCGCCGCCGCTCCAACTGCGTTTGACCATCCGCTAAGAACTTTTCCTCTGCTACCGAAATATTGATGGCCTTACGGTAAGGCTTTACATAATCCAGATCGTCTTGGGTCAATGCTGCTCCGCGCTCCGTGTAAGCCGCATGTCGCTCGTGTACGAAACGCTCTACCTTCCGGCGCGTCCGTGCCTCGGTGCTGGCCTTTTCGTATACCTGCTTGGCGATGGTATCATGTGAAAGTTCGTAGGACATGGGTTTTGGTTAGATGGTTTGAAGGTTGGGTTAGTTGGGATAGTTAGATTAGTTGGGTTAGTTGAATTAGTTGGGTTGGTTGGTTTTTGATAGAGGGCGGATCTGGTAGTAGGAATCCACCCTCGTGCTTTTCTGTTGCCGTTATTTCCTTGTGGTCACTGTGAGATGCGTCGCGTACCAGTCTGTGATTTTTTGGGGTGGCTCTGCGCTAGCAGTTGCCCAGGAGGCATCACGATGCTGTACTTCATGCATTAGACTATCCAATGCGGATTCTACTTCTGGTGGTCGTCCTGCTCGGGGATCATGAGCCCGTTGTAGGCTGTTTTGCCAGAGGTGAAGTGGATCGAATTGTTCGGTACTTACGATGAGCTTGAAGTGGTCTTGCACTTCGGTCACTTGAAGTTCGCCAGTGCTTTTCGGTAAGCTGAACTGAAGATATAGGCCTTCAGGGTTGGTTACACCATTGACCGGTACATGAGAGCCGGCATAGACTTCAATTTGCTCTCGCTTGATCCGGCTATTGCCGTCAATGAACTCTACAGAACCAAGGTGAGCATCTGATGGCAATAAACTCGGGTTGATACCAAAATCAGGCCGCACATGCAGCAGCGCACAGTATAGTGGTGCTGGATAGTGTTCCTTGAGCGAAATTCTAAACTTCAACTGCGGATTGGCTTCTCCTTCGGTAGCAGCTTTGAGTACAATCTCTTGTCCTCCCTGCGTCACCACCTGACCTGATTCATCCAAGGCCTCTACTGTAATTAAGCCCGGAGGAATTAGGGTGGAATGTTCGTTCTTCAAATTTAGGGTACGCTCCCATTTAGCGATGTGGGTCATCTCATCTACAAAAGCTTGCATGGTATTAGCAGCCCAGCCCATTTTTGGAGCGATGAGCGCCTCTACCTTGTCCTTTTCTGTAATTCTGAGCTTTTGCAGGCCGCCGAATACGTAGACAAAAAGTCGATACTGCCATCCGCCTTCACTCTTTTCTACTAACTGAAGGTTTTCATTTGCCTGTACCAATTGCTGTAGCTGAGCTTTGGCCGCTTCCAGTGCCTCGCGATGCTGGCTTGGTGTATTGGCATCCAGTAAGGCTTCTTCGTCTTCTAGTTCGATACAGACTCTCGTCTTGGCCAACGGAGATGCTTTTACAATGGCTTTCAGCAATACTTCATCACTTGAAAAAGTGGCACCATCTGTAAATTCTACTATGCTGTGATCAGGAGCGAGTTCTTTCAGCACTGCTTGTCTGGTATTCGCCGCTTCCAGGTTTCGCACGGAATCATTAGCCGAGAAGACCGTAAAATAGGTATTTCCTTGATCAGGGCTAATCAGGCCATGGAGTGATCCGGCGTCTAGTCGTCCCTGTTGAGGATTATCGGTTGGAAGAATCGTGAAGGACTCCCCTGCTTTCGCCGAGCTTCCTCCCAGGAAAACCAGATCGGCGTCAGCTGGTACCGCACAATGATACTGCGGCGCTTGCTGATCTACTCGCTCACTGGCTTTGTTGCGAACGAGTTTCAATAAATCTCGGTAGGTGATATGACCTTTGCAAGCGCGCAAGGTCTGTAGCACATAGTAGGTAAAGACACCGAAGCGACCTTCTGGAAAACTTGTTTCCTTGGCTAGTTGGTAGCTATGGCAAGCGTACATAGCCACATGCCGCCCTTCTGGCAAATGAAACTGTGTAGGGTTGGTATCCAGTAAGGCTCTAGCCTGAGCATCCTGTTGGTGAAATACGTAACTGGCTATACCATTCTTCTCATCAACCGTCGCTGAGGACGTAAATCGGGCTAAAGTGCCTTCTTCCTTGAAACGCGTATTACCACTGGAGTTACAGCAGTCCATGAAAAGGACTATATGCGGGTTATTCACCGCTACCTTAGCAATCAGCCAACGCATTTCTTTGTCTCGTAGTGCAGGGATGTACTCACCGTTCACCGTTGTATAACTATCCTGGCAAACGAGGGATTCCGCACGGTGGTCACTGCTTTCTTCTGGGTCCATATGCCAGAGTTCTTGCGGACGAGTCTCAAAGGAACCGTGTCCGCTGTAGTGTACGAGAACGATGTCATCAGACTGGGCTTGGGTCAGGAAACCGGTAAAAGCATCAATAATGCCTTGGCGTGTAGGTTGCCCCAAATTCCGACTAGCCGGCGAAGGTGCTTCCACCTCTAAACTATCAGCTTGGCTCGGCAAGGCACTTCTCAGGCACATGAGGTGGAGGCGCTCCCCCACTCCTTCTGTCTCATCCCGGAGGTACTTTTCTACCGCCAGGCTATCCTGCACACAACCGCCGAGGTTGGCCCCAGGCATATCATAGTTGTCGATAGCGATAAGTAAGGCAAAGACGCGTTTGGCACCGAAGTAGGATTTGGGCTTGGGCCAAGGGCGGGGGTTAGACCCCTTCTTACGTTTGTCATCGTGATCATCATCAGGTGGAGGATCGTTAGAATTTCGAGTAGACGTCTCCATACCGCCTTGATTAACAGGGAGGTTTAGTTCCATCTCATCACTGACTATGGATTCAATTTGCTTATTCATTTTGTTAAGGGTTTAGGTTAAATCGTTCTAATGCACTCAAAAAGTCATCCTTTCGACGCCGACTAATACTGATTGCTTTGCCACCTTGCATGATTACGAATCCCCCTTCATTGCGAATATATTCGGTCATGCAATGAAGGTTAATCAGGTAAGAATGGTGAATCCGGCAAAAACCGTTATCCGCCAATTCTTCTTCCAGCCACCCTAGTGATCTACTAATCTTAAGCGGTTTTTGGTCCTTGATGTACACTAGGGCTACATTATCTTCAGCTTGCGCATATATCACTTCGGATAGGTCTACAAATTGCTGGCCGGTGCTAATCGGAAAACCAAAACGATTTTGAGCTGCTGTCTCAGCCGTTGCACTGGCACCACCACTTTTTTGCTTAGAGCGGGCCTTTCCTACTGCATCGAGTAGCTCATCCTCGTCAATAGGCTTAAGTAAATAATCTAAGGCACTATTCTTGATCGCTTGAATCGCATATTCATCATAACTAGTGGTAAATATGAGCTCGAATGTGGGATGCTTAATCGCATCTAAAACATCAAAGCCACTCATATCACCTAGCCGAATGTCCAAGAACAGGAGATCCGGCAAATGACGCTTAATAGCCCGAATAGCCTCCTTTCCATTCGTGCATTCAGCCACAATCTCCACTTCTGGGCAATTATTTTGCAGCTTCCATCGGAGATTATCCATACCGCTCGGTTCATCCTCCACAAGGATAGCTCTGATCTTACTCATGTTTGAAAATTTTATATGGCAGATTGAGAACCACTTTGGTTCCCGCGGGAATACCATTGTCTTGATACAGGTCAATTATTTCCACTGTACCTCCACCAAAACTCTCTAGGCGCTCCTGTGTAATTTTCATTCCCACAGACTTTTTTTGGAGTACAGTATTCTCTCTTAGCTGTTCGGCAGCTTCTCGTCCAATTCCATCATCTTGGATTACACATTGTAAGCTCTTCCCTTCCTTACTTACCTTAATTTGCAATAAGCTCAGTCCTTCCTTTGGTTTTATTCCATGCCAAATGGCATTTTCCAAATAGGGTTGAAAGATTAGTGCTGGCACCTCAATTAAGCTTGGGTCCAAAGTGTCATCAATGGACATTTCGTAATGGAGCTTATCTTTAAACCGAAGTTGTTCTAAGGCAAGAAAGTGCTTAGTAGTCTCTAATTCACCAGCTAAGGAAGTGGAACTTTCCATGGAGCTGTTCAAGACCCGTCGGGTAAGTCTAGAAAAATGAATCAAGTATTTTGACGCAGCCTTCCGTTGATCTAAGTTCACTAGACTCTCTATAGCATTTAAACTATTTGAGAAAAAGTGGGGATTGATTTGAGCACGCAGCGCATCCATACGTGCCTGTAGTCTCCTACGTTCTTGTCTTTGAAAGATCAGGAGGGCAACCAACAACCCAAATAGAGTAATGATACCCGCAGCAATCCAGAAATTTCGAATTCGTCTTTTACTATTCAGTTGTAGCTGTTGACGTTCAAACGACGAGAAACTGGAATTAGCTTCTGTCAAATTACTGGTAATGGTGTCGACAACGCCAGAGTAATTTAGGAATAGATAATTGGAAGCTGTGGCACCAAGTATTTCTTCGCAATCCCGTCCTTTTGATCGCTGCAACCATTCACATAAACGAGAGATGTTTTTTGAAACAGCTCGGAAATAATCTAAGGCCCCTTCACGCCTTGCTTCCTCAAGTGACAACTGGTAGTATACCAGCGCAGAATCAACAAAATCGGGTCGCTCAGGATCCCTATTTGCCCTACTTTGCATTAATCCGCCAAGTTCTCGATAGCTATAGAAGTAATTCCCACCTTGTATAGCTAGACTATTAATAAATCGTTGCTTAGCTAGGTTAAATACATTCGTATCCCTTGTAGAACGATAAAGTCTAACTAACATCTCTCCAGAGAGTTGCAGACTGTGTTCCAAATTATAATTGTCATTGAGCTTCCTAGCTTGGGCTACAGCTGAATCTGCTATCCTAATGGCTTCATTGAGATCATCTCGATAATAGGCTAAGTAAGAATACTCCTGTAATAGTATACCCGCGCTTTTAGCATCTCCTGTTTTCTGATATCGTATTGAAGCCTGATCAAAGTACTTTTGGGCTACTTCATAGTTCTCTGCATCTGCTTCTAACAAACCTAGTCCCTGCAAAGCACTACCAGTCAAACTAAGAGTCTTTAGAGTATCAGAAATCCAAGACCTTTCTAAATCAAGAGTCCTACTAAAGTAATATTTTGCAGAATCAGGAAGCTCCTGTCGATAATAAAGATCACCAATTAAATGGCTTATGCTTGCAAGCCAATACTCATTTTCAGTCTTCTCCCATAACTCCTTACTAATCCACGCATTGACTAGTGGATCTGCCAAGCCTTCCCGAAAAACTTGCTGCCGACCTTCTAGTAACGCCATATAATATCTACCAACCGCTTGATCCTCCAAGTAATTTTTATCGGTAGCTATACGAGTAGCTTCTCGAGCATACGCTAATGCAGCGTCTTCGGCGAAATTCTTCAGCAAAACCGTCCACACCAATAGACTATCAAGTTGTTCACGGGTCTTTAAGGCACCAATGGATTCTAGCTGCTGATCTACCTGCTGTAGGTCATTCAGCGCACTCTTATTACGTTCGGGAATATCAACCGTGGGATCCTGCCAAGGCGTACAGGCAGTAAGAACTAGCAGTATGGTGCTAAGAATAGAAAGGACAAGCCTCGAATATGTAGGGTTCACATACACGGCGATCAGAAATATGGATTGAGGCTAATTGGGGCTATGCGCTTCTGGCAATTTAATGAACTTTTTCGGCTCTGCATGTCGTAGGTGTTTTTTTGATACGATGCTTCGCCCAAAAGTCAGGATAGTGCTAATAAATGGCAAGATAGTCCGGGTAAGTGGTCAGCTTAAACGGGTAATGTGCAGAAAAATGCAGAACGATGGTAAGATTAGCCTCCAAATCGGAAATGAGTGCTAGGGCGCTTTAGAGCAATAACCATCAGATTTTGACCGTACTCTAGGCCTCCTCCTTATAGTAGATCTTGCTACCAGCTGGTACGCTATCGGTGATCCAGGTATTGCCACCTATGATCGACCCTTCTCCAATGATGGTATCCCCGCCAAGAATGGTAGAGCCCGCATAGATAACTACGCGATCGCAAATTGTGGGATGTCGCTTTGTTTTCGCCAAAGCCTTCTTCACGCTTAAGGCGCCGAGGGTAACGCCTTGATAAATCTTGACATCATTTCCAATGTCAACGGTTTCACCAATCACAATTCCTGTCCCGTGATCGATACAGAAACGCTCACCGATTCGAGCGGAAGGATGAATGTCTACACCCGTTAGCGTATGTGCATGCTCCGATAGTATGCGCGGAATTAGCGGCACACCTAAGCGGCAGAACTCATGCGCCAAACGATACACAGCAATAGCATAAAACCCAGGATACGAGCGAATGACCTCAGTCAAGCTATTGGCTGCCGGATCACCTGCAAATATCGCCTGGGCATCCATTTCGAGTAAGTGGTGTACCTGCGGTAAGGCTTCCATGAACTCATACTCGATCTGACTTGGACTCAAGTCCATGTCATCGGCCAGTATTTCCAAAATGTTGTAGAGCTTTTGCCGAGCTGTTGAGAACTCGTGTTCAAAGGCCCGTTGAGAACGAAAACGCTGTCGGGAAAGCTCTGGAAACAGAAGACCTAATAGACCATCCAGCCAGGTACATACGGCCTCAGAGGAGGGTACACGTGGAGTAGAAGCATGCAGTTGGTATAGCTTGTCGAGGAATTTATGCTGCATAAGATCATCTGGCTTGAGTTCCTGGAGTAGAATGTATCAAAAGGTACAACGAATTAGCCGATGCAAAAGATGCATCGGCCAAAAAAAAATACCAAAACATATCAAGCTACAGAATCACCATTGTCGAGTCTCGCAGACTCAGAATCGTCACTTTATTCTTGTCGGATAGTCTCCGTCGGATTAAGTAAAGCGAGCCTCCAGCTCTGATAGCTCACTGTAAAGAATGCCAGAGCGGTTATTGATAATATGGCCAAAGACAGCACCCACCAAGGAAAAGAAATTCGGTGTGCGTATCCTGCTAACCAACCATTCATTCCCAAGTAAGTTAGTGGAACACCCACAAGCACTGCGATAACAATGAGTACCAGAAAGTCTCGGAAGAAGAGTAGAATGATACTTCCCACCGAAGCACCTAACACCTTCCTGATCCCCACTTCCTTAGTGCGTTGCAAAGCCATATAGGAAGACAATCCAAACAGCCCCATAAACGCTACAAATATGGCCAGGAGAGAGAAGTACAAGAACATACTTCCAAAGCGCTTGTCTTCCGCATAGATGGCATCAAAGCGTTCATCCAAGAAGGAGTAGGAAAACGGCGTATCAGGAAACATCTCTTGATAAGTCCGTTGGATAAAGGCGACATTATCGGCCAATTGGTCTTCACTCAACTTGATGACCCAACGCGGCGTAGTCTGGTTATGATAAAATATAGTGGGCTCCACTTCGTCCTTTAGCGTGGAACGGTTAAAATCATTGACCACTCCCACAACAGGATATCGGGTGGCATCCGCATCTCGGCCAAATTGCACAAAAGAGCCTACCAGTGAATTGGTATCCGGCACATTCATTAACCGTAAGAATGCGGCATTAACGATGAACGCCATCGTATCGGCAGCCAGCTCTCGATCGAAGTTCCTGCCGGATAGTATGTCTGCATTGAGAACATCAAAGTAATTATCATCGGCCCCAGTTAAGTAAACCGTCGAATGCTGAATTTCTTCGCTGCCGGCAATCCGAATTCCCCCACTCATAGAGTTGATATCAAAACTGCTGCCACCCGGCATGTTCTGAATGCCTCCTGCGGCGTTGATACCAGTTCGAGCCAGAATCCGTTCTTCGAACGCCTCCGTCCTACTGATGTAGGCTTCTCTGGAAAGATCTCCCCACGCTGGCTTTTCTAAACCGAGTACCTGTTTGGTATTCATACCCAACTCGCGCCCAGTCATGAAAGTCACCTGCTTGTAGATGATAATCGTACTAGCAATCAGAAGCAAAGAAGCCGAGAATTGAACAACCACTAGGAACTTACGCAGGAAAGCCCCCCTCTTAGCTCGTCCGTAGTTACCTCTTAATGCTGTGATCGGCATAAAGGACGATAATACAATGGCTGGATAAAAGCCTGTGATTAAGGTGCCCAACAGAAAGAACGCCCCCAATTTCATCAGAAAATCACCATTGAAGATGATATTACCCAAGACCTCCTTTCCAACTATCTCATTGAAGTAGGGTGCAACCACAATAGCCAAGAGCAAGGCTAACCCAGCTCCAGTTAAGTTGATCAGGAAGGACTCCGTGAAGAACTGGCTGATCAGGTGTTTTTTATCTGCCCCAACTACTTTGCGCAGCCCGACCTCTTTGGCTCGCTCTACCGCCTTAGCCGTGGATAGGTTGATATAATTAACCCAGGCAATGATGAGAATAAAAATGGAAATGATATCCAGGAACCATACGGCCCGGGCACTTCCATGCTCCTGTGGCTCGAAGGTAAAGTTGGAATGGAGGTGTATGTCCCGAACGGGCTGTAGATTAAAGAAAAGTTGATCGGCCTCCCCCATGTACTTCTTCGATAATGCTGGCAGTTTTTTCTCTACGGCGGCGGCATCTGTATTTTCATCAAGCTTCAGATAAGTATAATAGTTGTAAGCATCCCAGGCATCATCTTCAATGTTTTCCTGAAAACTGGAAAGTGACACCAGAATATCGAAGTGGTAGTGGGTATTGCCCGGCACATCAGCAATTACTCCCGTCACGGTAAACATCTCCTGAAAACGATCCAGGTCCTCAATCGTCTGACCCATTGGATCTTGGTCACCAAAGTACTTCCTAGCCTGCGTCTCCGTGAGTACTATACTCATCGGTTTCGCCAACATCGTTTTACTGTTTCCAGCTAGTATTTTGTGATTAAAAAGCGTCAGGAAGTTGCTATCGGCAGCGATAACGTTGAGCTCTTCGATAGGCTCGTTTTGCTTCCGAAAGATCATCCACTCCGTCTTGTAAGAAGTGCTGTAACTGACTACCTCGGGTAATTCACTGATCATGGCCGGGCCTGCAGGAGCATGGGACATGGCGTCCCTAGTTTGAATCTCGTCATTCACGTATTGATCAGTAGTCAGTCGGTAGAGACGCTCTGAGTCGTGATGAAAAGCATCATAGCTCTTTTCGAAGACGGTATACTGATTCAAGGATAGAAAGGCAGCAAGGCCAATAGCAAGACCAGATATGAATATCAGGGTATAAAGTGGCTGTTTCCTGAGATTCCGAATGGCAATCTTTAGATAGTTACGCAACATAGTGAAAGCGGGTTGATTCATCGCGATGCTTCAAGATGGGGTCATCTCTTTCATCACTTTATTCATTGTTCTGAAATAGTGATGGAAATTTTCCCCGCTCTCCCCTACTCAGGTACTTTCTTTTACATCAGGATAGAAGACAAACTGAGCCGTCAACCAAAACAAAAGGGACAATCACCTACTATCTGTAAATGATTGTCCCTTTTCTATTAATGAACTCAGAGCAATGGAGTCACTTCGCGTTCCTAACCCTAGAGGTGGCAAATAATCGTTTGACACTATAGTCGCCAACCCCATTTGCAAAGACCATCAATAAGCCACCAGTGATAGCGATATTTTTCATGAAGTGGATTCCTTCCATCCGTTGTTCGGGTAGATCAAAATTCCAAAAATCGTGAACGATGAAGGTAACTGGTAGCCAGTAGGCCAACAGCAGGAACACACCAAATTTAGCTCGATACCCGGTAAGAATTAAGGCTCCGCCAAGGATGAGACAGAAGATAGCACCATAGAGAAGTAGATCCTGCCGCCAGGTTAGACCATACTCGGTCATTAAGGCTTTAGTTTCCTTGCCAAACTTGATACTATCGTAAGCTTCGTAAAAAAAGATAAAAGACAGGCTGATACGTCCTAAAAGGTCAAATAGGTTCTTCATGTATTGGTTAGGCTCTGAGTGAAATAGAACAACTGATTGTCGGACTTTAGTAAGCTCTTACTGCAACGAAGGTAAAGGAATATCTACAGATCACTACCGATAATAGTATCACAGCGATCGAAAAATGCGGTGAAATCAAGTGTAATATCGGTGAACGGCACGAGCTACATTTTGTCCGTCCATTGCTGCTGACAAAATCCCTCCGGCATATCCAGCTCCCTCACCGCATGGAAATAGACCTTTGGTCTGCTCATGCATATAGGTTTCTCGAGAACGTGGAATACGAATGGGCGAACTGGTACGGCTTTCTGTTCCGATTACGGTGGCGTCTCCTGTGTAGTAGCCTTTCATTTTACGGCCAAACTCTTGTACACCTTGACGTAAACGATCATAGATTCCTGATGGCAAGAGTTCATGAATAGGCGCTGCATAGATTCCAGGGATGTAAGAGGTGTCCGGCAGGTTTTGAGACACCTTACCCCGGACAAAATCCGTCAGTCGAGCAGCTGGTGCTTGTTGTCCTCCGTCACCATGGTTAAAGAAAGCCTGTTCGACGCTCTGCTGGAAGGCTAGCCCTGTAAACACACCATGTTTAGCGAAAGGCGCCATGTCTTCAATTTCAACCGCTACAACTGTGCCTGAGTTGGCGTAAGGAGAATCTCTGCGGCTCAAACTCATGCCATTTACTACTAGCTCTCCCGGAGCAGTGGCCGCCGGAACAACCAAGCCTCCAGGGCACATGCAGAAGCTAAACACGCCCCGCTCCTTTACCTGACAGGCCAAGCGATAGCTAGAAGCTGGCAAATTATCTTCTCGGTGCTTTTGTCCGTATTGAATCTTATCGATCAAGGGCTGAGGATGCTCAATACGTACGCCCAAGGCAAAGGGTTTAGCCTCAATATGAATCTCATGCCGATGAAGTAGATGAAAAATGTCCCTGGCCGAATGCCCCGTGGCGAGAATGACCGCTTGGGCGCGATATTCTTGCTTATCATTGACTATGACGCCCCTCATCTCGCCATTCTCAACGATAAAATCCGTCACATGATGGTCGAATAGTACTTCCCCACCGTAATGAAGAATCGTCTCACGAATATTCGCCACAATCTTTGGCAACTTATTAGAGCCAATATGCGGATGGGCATCAATCAAGATGTCGGTCTTTGCACCATGTTCTACTAGCAGACGAAGACTCTTCTCAATATTGCCTCTCTTGTGGGATCGGGTATATAGTTTACCGTCAGAATATGTACCAGCACCTCCTTCACCAAAACAGTAGTTGGAGTGCGGATTTACTTCGCCAAACTGTTGTATTGCCCGAAGGTCGCGGCGGCGTGCACGGACATCTTTACCACGTTCTAGGATGATTGGTTTGAGACCTAATTCGATTAGCTCCAGGGCGGCAAACATTCCGGCCGGCCCCGCACCCACTATAATAACTGCTGGGGCCTCATCTACCATTTGGTATTGGTCGAGGATAGCAGGTTCTGCTGCGGCATTTTCTTGGAGGTAAGCGTCTACCCTTAGACGGAAAAATGGGCGTCTGCCCCGGGCATCTATGCTACGTCTGCGAATGTGTACCTCACTGAGGTCTTCAGGTTTGCATCGCAATTGCTGGATGACTCGCTGACGTAAGATTTCGTCCTTACCTAGATCAGCAGGACGGAGTTTGATTTCTAGTTGTTTGATCATATTGCGGTTCGGTTGTTATCCGAAAAAGCGTCCGTAAAGATAAACACTTGGTAGAGAAAACAGAAAGGGATTTGTAGTTTCAACACATACTTGAGTGTGCAAAAATAGACTGTCAATTATCTTCTTCCTCCACCTCTTCTTCTTTGAGAAACCAGCTCTCAGAGTTAGGATCTTTCTCAAAATCCTTTGGTATATACACCTTCACCTGAACAACTTCATAACATTCTTCACCTCCGGAAACGATCGGAGCTCGTCTTGAATGATAAGAATCCAGAAGTAAGGTCTTATCCATTAGCGTATCAATGATATCCCAGCGCCGATTGTCTTCCAGGAAAAAACGTACGATTCCTTTAGTAGCATTATATACCGTAATTTCAGAAGTAACCATCACTTGATTACCATCCCAATTCTCGGCTTCATACTTATCGACAAGATCAAAATCAATCTGCTGAACTGAATCTACTGGAAACACCCAATGCAAGCGATCGTGGATTTGTGCATTCAATACTCCTCCAACAAGGAAGAGGCCAAGGAGGGTGGCAGCAATTCGCCCCGGGGTTGGAGACATATGGAAAAGACTTTTGCGCATAGTTAAAATCG
>CAJXOS010000174.1 GCA_913057725.1 uncultured Lewinella sp. | reverse complement strand
TGCTCTTCATCCTCTACACTTCAGGTTCAACTGGTAAGCCTAAAGGTGTAGTGCATACCTGCGGGGGCTATATGGTTTATACCTGCTTCAGTTTCCGCAATGTCTTTCAATACAAGGATGGAGACATCTACTGGTGTACAGCTGATATTGGCTGGATCACTGGGCATTCTTACATCATTTACGGCCCGCTATTAGCCGGTGCTACAACAGCGATGTTTGAGGGAGTACCTACCTATCCTGATGCAGGTCGTTTCTGGGCGTCGGCCGAGAAAATGAAAGTTAATCAGTTTTACACCGCTCCTACCGCTATCAGAGCCTTGATGGCTTATGGTGATGATCATGTTTCCAAATATGATTTGAGTAGCATCAAGGTCCTAGGAACCGTTGGTGAACCAATCAACAAGGAAGCCTGGGACTGGTATCACAAAGTTGTTGGTAAGGAGAACTGCCCAATCGTTGATACTTGGTGGCAAACCGAAACGGGTGGGATTATGATATCTGGGCTAGGTGAGCATAGTCCGATGAAACCTACTTACGCAGGTTATCCATTACCTGGCATCCAGATGTGTTTAGTAGACAAGGATGGTGTCGAACTCACTGATAACGATGTAGAGGGCTTACTCTGTGTCAAGTACCCATGGCCTTCGATGATCCGCACCACATATGGTGATCATGAGCGCTGCCGTCAAGTGTACTTCTCTTCCTTTAATGACATGTACTTCACTGGTGACGGTGCGCGACGCGATGCGAACGGCATGTATCGAATTATTGGCCGTGTAGATGATGTAATCAATGTATCAGGGCACCGCCTGGGTACCGCAGAAGTTGAAAATGCAATCAACGAGCATGACAACATTATCGAAACCGCTGTAGTCGGCTATCCGCACGACATCAAGGGCCAGGGTATCTACGCTTACATTATCACTGACGGAACGATTACTGACTCCACTGATGCCTTCAAGAAGGAGGTGAGCGATATTGTCCGTGACATTATCGGACCGATTGCTAAGCCAGATAAAATTCAGGTTGTTTCGGGCTTACCTAAAACACGTTCCGGTAAGATCATGAGAAGAATCTTGCGGAAAGTCGCTTCAGGCGATACCTCTAACTTAGGTGATACTTCTACCTTACTGAATCCTGATATCGTAGACGAAATTATTGCCGGAGCACAATAATCACAGTTCAGTAAGCCTATTCGACAGTTCAGTCGGGTAGATTCTAGCGGACGGTCTAGTGATCCTAACTTGATGAAAAATTAGCTTCTCATGTTAGAATTACTCTACCGTCCGCTTCTATTTGTACATGTGGCTTGTGGTACTGCTGCCTTACTTGCCAGCATTCTTGCTTTTAGTGCATCCAAATGGAGTACACTCCACCGATACGCAGGGATCGTGTTTTACTGGACAATGCTAATTACAGCAGTATCCAGCGTAATGCCTGCAATCACTAGTGGTAAGTGGGTATTGTTGTTACTAGCAGTCTTCAGCTTTCACTTAACTTACACAGGAAGACGCTATTTGAAATTCCGGCAAGGGGGAATTCCCAATCGGATCGATTACCTTGCTAGTGGGGCGATCATTCTCTTCGGTTTGCTAATCTGGGGAATGGGAATTCCAGTTTTTTATAAAAACATGGGTGCTATGGGAGCAATTGCGCCGCTTGCCTTTGGTCTCATTTGCATCGCTATGGCTAGAGAAGATTTTAAGTGGTACGGCAAAAGAGAAGGTGGTAGCAATTTAGCATTACGGCGGCACATCGGCCGAATGGGCGGAGCGAGTATATCTGCTTTCACCGCTTTCTTCGTGAATGTTAACTTTGTTGTACCTGGAGCCTTAGCATGGATTCTACCAACAGTAATAGGAAGTTTTCTCATAGCGTATTACATGCGCAAGCTTCGCACCAAGCAAGCTATTCGTTAGTGTAATTAATCTGAGCAATATGGCAGGAAATAAGCCGTCAAAAAAGAAAGTCGTTATCAGCATTAAGCCCGAGCTGGAAGCTTACTTAAAGCGCTACGGTCGAACAGTAGAACTGCCGCTGCAATATGATGATCTTTTACGTTACGATTCCTGCATTCCGCTACTCGACCATGATGGCAATGATACCTATTGGGAGCAGGTGTACTATACGGAGTATGAACGAGAGCATCTCTTCCAGGCCCTAACTAGAGTATACTCACTCTTGAAAACAGATGGCGATACAGAGGTGCTTCAGCATTTGACCGTTGCGAGGATTGACTACTGCACCTTTGGTAATACAAAACCCTTTCGAATTCGTATTATCAATCGGTTGAACGATAACTATGACCACTTCTATGTAAAACGTGCTGATGCCAGCCGCATCTACGGCTTGGAACTAGAGGAGCTCCTTTCACCCAATTCGTTCATGTTCTTCTATGATGGTAATACCATGATTGAAGAACACATTGCGGGTATCCCCGGTGACGATTTTATTAAGTCCTCCCTCGACACCACCGTTTTCAATCAAATCCGTATTGCCAAGGAGTTTGTAAAATTCAATGAGCGCTGTTTTGTTCGCCTACTAGGGGATATGCGATCGTATAACTATGTGGTTGATATTACCCCTGATATTGAGGGATCACAATACCGAATCCGTGCCATCGATTTTGATCAACAGTCCTACGAGGGGCGGAACAGTTTTTATCAGCCCAAATACTTCAAGGAGAATAATCCCATCATTTTCCTAGGGCAAGAGCATATGAATGTGCCAACGATGATCCAATACCAGATGGAAGAGCGAAGTTTAATTGCCAGTCGCATAAAGGCTAGTATCCGGCGCACCTCCAATCTTTTCAAGGTCATGGTGAAAGATCAAATATCTACTCCACAGAAGGTGGAGCGGCTCAAAAAAGAGCTCGGATATCACCACAAAACGGATGCTTTCAGTGAATGTCAGAGCATGGGAAGTGTAGTCTATGAGAATTTAAAGCTGGTTTTGGATAAAGATTTCAAACAAAGTACCACTACATTTGATTTTACTCGTATAGAGTAATTCGAACTATGCAACTAACGCCAACCGAACGGCAGCGCTATGCGCGCCATCTTATCTTGCCTCAATTAGGAGAAGAAGGTCAACTTAAGCTCAAAGCAGCGAAGGTTCTTGTAATCGGTGCAGGAGGCTTAGGTAGCCCATTGCTACAATACCTTGCGGCTGCCGGTGTAGGTACCATTGGTATAGTCGACCCAGACCGCGTCAGCCACAGTAACCTGCAACGGCAAATCATCTATGGTGAAAGTGATCTAGGAGAGTTAAAGGTAGAAGCTGCACGCAAACGGATATTGGATCTTAATCCACATGTCAATATAGTTACCCACCCTGTCTACTTCAGTCGGGAGAATGCAATGGACTTATTAGCCAATTATGATGTTGTGGCTGATGGAACCGACAACTTCCCGACCCGCTACTTAGTCAACGATGCATGCTTGCTTAGCGGTAAACCCTACGTGTATGGTTCGATTTTCAGATTTGAAGGCCAGGTAAGTGTTTTCAATGGGATACAAAAGGATGGCAGCAGGGGCCCCAATTACCGACATTTGTACCCAAGTCCTCCCCCACCCGATCAGGTCCCTAATTGCGCCGAAGGTGGTGTTCTTGGCGTTCTGCCGGGGATTATCGGCAGCATGCAAGCCAACGAGGTCATTAAATTAATTACTGGAATTGGTGATCCGCTTGTCGGACGTCTGTTGCTTTTCGATGCAGCGTACTTCACACAAAGAGTACTCCGGATTCCGGCTGGAGCACCGATAGAGATTAAAGAACTCATCGACTATGAGCAATTCTGTGGTTTACCGGCGCGAGAAGCCATACCAACCATAGATGCTGCGACTTACAAGTTGATGAAAACAGAAAACCGGACGTATTCCTTGTTGGATGTCCGGTCAGCAAAAGAATTTCAGCAGGATAATCTAGATGGACAGCTGATACCACTTGATCAGCTGCTTGCAGGAGATATCGACAACCTTCCTGATACTCGCCCTCTAATTGTACACTGTCATAGCGGGGCACGCAGTACCAGGGCAGTACACTACCTTTTAGAGCAGGGACTAACCCAGGTCTACAATCTTGAAGGAGGGATTTTGGCTGTCAGAGCTATCGACTAGACTTAGCACGCGCAGTACCACCAAGTATGCAATTCCTCTTCTGTCTCGTTCAGGTATGCTTCGATACTATCGGAGCCTTCAAAACGAGCTTTTCCGTCAGTTAGTAAAGGTAACTTCAGTAGAGGATTTACACGAACCGAATGGGCTAGTGCAAGGTTGGTCAATTTGTCTACAATCGCAAGATGAATCTCGTCTTTCCGTGGGATTTCTAGCTTAATCATTTCGTTTCTTGGGTTGGCTTGAAAAATCAAATTCGGGATATGATAATCGGGGGAGATTATACTATAAGTTCAACGTATCCCTGGCGGAATAAGTTGCTTAAAAAATGCCAAAATTTCGTTAAAACTTTAAGGTTTGCTCACGGCCGCTAAACGCACGGCCAAATTGACCATTCCACGGAGCTGTTCTTGTGGCGGTTGCTGCCATAATCGGTTAGGCGGATGGAAGAAATCCTCCATTAAAAGACTGTTATTCAACTGGTAATAAGTAACCCAGTCTTTACGCTTTGCGGCTGCGTATTGAGCAAAGGAAGTCTCGTATCGTCCACACAGCATGGGGTCCATGCTGAAGTCGCAAAACTCAGGTAAATCCTCTCCTCTAGCCGTGATATTTACCCAGCCAAAAACGTTGACAAAACTTTCTTTGTAGTAGTAGCGAAATTCGCGCCAGAAATCGGTCGATATGGGTAACTCTGCAGCCGAGACATAAGCATTAAGAACCGCCAATGACCCTCCAACTGGACTCAACCGACAACGGTTCGTTGTAGTGAAACCAGCACAAGGCAATTTAGTATCTTCATATTGAAGCTCTTTGCGAATGTAATTACTCCAATCTTCGCCTGCCAAAGCCGAATAAGTGGTACCATGATAAGCGTCATACAACTTCAAGGCGTATAACGCTGCGGCATTGTCAGCAGGACGGAGGGCCATATCCTGTGGCCTAGACGCTAAGTGCTTGTACTGGGACCGCGTAATACCACTATGGAGAAACTTTGCAACTTGCGTCCATCTATCTTGATAGGTAGAATCTGCACTTAATTGCTGGTAATGCGCCAAAATAATCCCAGCTTGAGTTAAGAAGAATAATTGTTGGTCCCAATTTCGTTTAGCCTTCCAGTTTGGAAAACGCTCTTCATTCGTAACATACGAAGCCATCCACTCCATTTGCTCCACCACAAATTCTCGATGTGTAGGATCTAGTTCGGCCATTTGCGTCAGAGCAGTGCTGGCCAAACTCATCATTAAGATACTGGTCTCCTGATTGTCTTCCTGATGCTCGATAAAGTCCTGAAGCTCTTCCTTTTGTAGCCCATATGCTAGTTGCTTCATGAGTCCTTCTCGCTGCCATCCTGATATTTCAACCAGCCAAAGACCGATGAAGAATAGTGCGATAGTAGTGCCAATACCACCCAATACGAGTGCCGTTCGGCGCATCCGATTACGTAGTAGGTAGGCGATCAACCAGAAGAGCCCCGCACCAAAGAGTAGAATGATCAGTAAGGCAAGAAAAGACATTTGAATGTGCTGGTGTACATTCGCCAAGATAGGACTTTGGCAAATGCTGAGCAAACATTAAATTTGCGGCCGGAAACAAAGCCGGAAGATCCGGTGTTTACCCATAGTACCAAACGAAAGCATTTCTATTATGGCGATCATGATTACGGACGAGTGCATTAACTGCGGAGCTTGCGAGCCCGAATGCCCGAACAATGCCATTTACGAAGGGGGGATGGACTGGTCTATCAATGATGGCACCTCGGTTACGGGTATGTACTCGACTGAAAAGGGTGACGTAGACGCAGAATCACGCCAAGAGCCTGTTTCTGATGAGTTCTACTACATTGTACCAGACAAGTGTACCGAATGCGTCGGTTTTCATGAAGAGCCACAATGTGCAGCAGTATGTCCTGTAGACTGTTGTGTAGATGATCCAGAACGCGAGGAGTCTGAGGCAGTGCTACTTGCTCGTAAAGACGCTCTCCACCTCTAGAAGGGATTCTCGAGACTTAGAATCTCCTTTTCAACCAGCGATCAGGTTTTATCTTTTGCGCTTTCTTTGTGAGTTCGTCCATTCGCAACTTACAGGCCGGACAGCGCAAAAGATGTTCTCTGACTTGCTTCTGCTCCTTTTCACTCAGGCGCTTCGCCAGGAAGTCCTCAATGTCTTCATCCTCCAGATGATCCAGGTTTGGTTTAATCCGTCGCCACATGAACCAAATCAGGCCCAGGGCAAAAAACACTACTCCTAAAGCACTTGTACTCATGCGGTTGTCATTTTGGTCACTGATCGAAGTACGGCAAGTAATTGAGCCCAGTCTTGCTCATTATTGTACACATTAGGTGCGATCCGTATGCTTTGACCACGTACACTCACCAGTACTTTATGAGCAGATAACTCTTTCTGCAGCGCTTCCATATCTACCCCATCCGGTAAGCCGACACACACTAGATGAGATGATCGTTGATCGATGGGTAAAATTTTGAACCCGAGTTGTTTCAACTCAGCCAGGAAGGGCTCATTCAATTGACGACAGTACGCCTGGATATTCTCTACGCCCCATGCATTAAGTTGCTGCAAGGCAGTTTCCAACATAGGCACCAGGAGAAAATTACTTTGTTCCCCGACACAATAACGCCCAGCGAGTGGTTGATACTCCGGTTGGTAATTCACCAGATTGCGGAAATCATGGCTATCCTTACGATTAATCCAGTTTTCTTCAATCGGCACCCCATTATCCAATGCAGGTCCGAAATAAGCCACCCCTGTGGAATACGGCCCCATGAGCCATTTGTAGGCAGCACATATCAAAGCATCCGGCCGAATAGCTTGAATATCGAAAGGCAAGGCTCCCACAGATTGAGTTCCATCAATTACAAGCCAGGCATTCACTTGCTCTGTTGCTGTACGAATTGCTTCTAGGTCAAAACGAACGCCTTCGGCCCAGTGCAGATGAGAAATGGCTACTGCGGCCGTATTTTCATTGATAGCATCCAAGATCGCCTCGTTCCACCTTTGTCCTTTGTTAGGACCTTCAGGCACGCTCACTGTAACCAGACGGGCATCGTTTTCTCTTGCTAGACGTTCCCAGGCGTAATAATTACTAGGAAACTGCTCACTGGGCATTATGATCTCCGCACCGGAAGATATTGGCAGATTCTTAGCTACGGTTGCTATTCCATAAGAGACGGATGGGATCAACGCAATACGATTAGGCTCCGGACAATTGACTAGGCGAGCAAATTCTTGCTTTACTCGCTGCACTGGCTGATAGAAATCCTCCAGGTGAATTGTATTGGGCTTCTTCTTGTGCTCTAAGGCATGACGCCCAGCCGCACTCACACTTTTGAGTTGCGGTGACATGTAAGCACAATTGAGAAAGGTAACAGACTCGTCGAGTTCGAAAAGCGATCTTTGGCAATTTAACATCTAGTCAGGCTTTCCGACAAATATAAGTATTCGCCCAAAGCTGAATTGATCTTTTCGCCACGAATAGCGCCTTCCCTACTTTCGGAGGTAGTAGCGCACGCCAAACTGGAGATTATGCGGTCCACCGAAGGTCTCTCCCTGAGCCGGCCATTTGGTCAGGTGCCGTAGATACTGTACCTCAAAACTCCAGGCCGGATGTAAACGATAAGACACCGATCCCATCGCCGTCCATTGCCAACGACGCACATCTAGCGGGGCAGCAGCATTAGAGAACTGGCTATAGCTTACCGCCGCGATACTTTCATCGTATAAATCGACTCGTACACCGGCAAGATCTTCGGAACCATTTGGGTCTTGTGAAAGAGCATCTTCCCCTGAGAGTCTAGCGCTAGCGTTGAAAATGTAGGCACTCTGAGCACCTAGGCCAATGTGAATACGTGGGTGGATACGATACCCCACCTGTGCATAGGCGTTGAATCGTTTCGTTTCTAGATTCCGGTAAGCCGCATTGATATCATAAAAGTTACCGTTTTGCACTCCGGACCCAATAGAAGATTCAAACTGCACAGCATCAGATCGGCTCAGTCCGTTGAAAAGCTGTGTCCGATGAATCTGATTACGTCCAAGCTTGTGCTCCATACCCACACCACCAGCAATACTTGGAAATGGGTCAACAAGAGATTCTCCACCGAATGCTTCGACATAAATCGCTGGTGAAGCAGGTTGCTTAACATCAATCAAGCTAAGGTCAGTGGATTCTACTTTCTCTGTTAAAAGTGGTTGAATAGGACTAGCCTGCAGCTGGTCAACAATTGCAATTACTGAGCGCGTTTTTAAAGGATCTACACTAGGTGGATTATTTATCTCCGTCAAATCAGCCGGTTCAGAAGATGCTGCAACTGCATTGGACTCCCCATGCTCTGAGGCAGCAATGACTTCCAGCTCTTCGGATATCTGGTTCGAATTTGGCTGAGTTGTAGTGGAATGTGTTTCTTTTGGTGCAATAGAAGAAGTTAGTCGGGTAATTTCAGTTCGTTCTATATCTTGAATAGGCGCCTGAGCATTCACTGCAGGTACTTCTTCAGCAGCAGTATCGTCAATCGACTGTTCTGCGGTTGTATTAGAATGGAGTGTCGATTCGATTTCAGTCTGAGCGACAGGTTCATCGTTTCTTAGTGATTCGATTGGTTCTGGGTTTCCCTCCGTTTCTGAACCAGGAAAAAGGTTGATCTGCGACCAGGCATATCCCCCTACAACTCCTACTAGAAGAAGTCCGAGGAGCCACCACCATAGAAATGGTCGGCGCTTTTGAGGCATCACCTCATCCAACTGAGCCTGCATCTGCTCCCACCCTTGATCCACCGGGAAGTTGAAATGATCGTTACTGCCTTTATCCTGCATACTGTCCACGATTATGAGATTCTCGGTTCACTAATTTTTTCAGTTTCTGACGAGCGTTCGACAAATGCCATTTTGAAGTACCAGGGCTTATGCCTAATCGTTTGCCAATCTCTACATGTGTATAGCCATCTACTGCATACAACCAGAAGACCTCGCGAGTAGCTTTGGGAAGCTTGTCAATCAAGCTAACCATATCCTCGAAGTAAAGATTCTGCAACGGGCTGGCTTCTGTCGGGGCATCCCAATCCTCCACCGGTAAAAACCGGAGCTTTCGATCATTCTTTCGATAGTAATCCGAAAGACTGTGAAAGACCAATCGCCTGATCCATCCTTCCAAGGACCCGTTGAATGAAAAGGTATGCAGCTTGGTAAAGACCCTTAGAAAGCCAGCGTTCAGTATTTCTAAGGCCTCTTCTTCTTGACCAGCATAGCGGTAGCACATCCGATACATGGTCGGAAAGAACTTTCGATAGAGCTTCTCCTGACTCCGGCGGTCATTGTTGACGCAGCCTTCTACTAGCTTCCGCTCTTCAGTGCTATGTTGTTGTTTGGCCAAGTACTATTCGTTCGATTTATATATGCTTCTAGAACAAAAGTCCTAAAGAGAATAATAAGCGTTGGTAGCGTACGTCTCGGTATTCGATATTGCCATTAAATGGACGTTCCTGCACGTAGTATGCGTCCTGAATCCGGTAACCAATTCCAAGCGTAAAGTTCGCTTTATTAGTAGCTCCTAGTCGGACTCCTACCTCAGGGTGAAACATGACACCACCATCTGTTTCCTTAACGCCTTGCTCGTCATTCTTCAAGGCAAAACCATATCCTACATTCATAGAGACAAATGGTGCTACGATACTCTTAGAAAGATATCCCCGGTAGTGACCAAATAGTGTCAATATAGACTCGCCATCTTCCAGGTCATAAGCATCATAGCTAGCTCCGATACCCACACCAACCTTGCGATTAAAGTGATAGCCAGCTATGTGCTGCACATTAAATCCAATAGCCGACATTTCCACAGTGCGTTCTTCGAAAGAAGGTGTAAAAATCAGCACATCCTCTCGTTCACGGCGACCAAAAGAAAAGGCAAAACTGGTGTTATGAAACCAGCCTGTCTCCTGAAACTCATATACCGGCTTTGTTTTAGGGCGTGTTGGGAACACTGGTTCGCGCTCCTTAATAACACGTTGATCATTTTCGTCCGTTCCCTCTGGTAGATCATAAGTAATGCCTTCGATTTCAGATTCTGGGAAGGTTAAGGCGGAACCACTTTCCAAAGTCAATTGCACGGACTCACCTTCTTCATAAGCTGTAATAACACCTTCATGTTCCGTACCATCCTTAAGCTGCACCGTGCTGGTAATTTCCATTTCTTCCAGTTCTGGAACTAGAATCCACCACTCCTGACTTTCATCAACGGTGGATGGTAACTGCTGAACGCGAAGCACAGCTTCCATGGGATAGGTTTGCGTAGTACCATTTTCAGCATTTTTGAAAATGACCTTGTCGTTAGGTTGATAGGATATCAACTCACCAGTAATGACTTTGCCGCTTCTTAGGTGTAATACATCAGTAGTAGTCTGAGCAGAGAGACTCACGATAAAACATAAGAGCGCGAATAATAGCGAAGTAGACTTAAACTTCATTTGATTTGGTTTTAGCTTCCGGCTCGTCCGTAGATGATCGCTGTGTTAAATCTTTGCCTAGCAAGACCGATCACCATCAATAAAGGGTTGGGTGGGAGTCGGAAAAAATTAACTTTGCCTCCATACAAGATAACGCTTCCTATGCCAATTATACGCCTCAAATTTTTCCTTAACTTTTTCTTATTCCTACCATTAGGCCTCTGTGCCCAATTAATTATCCAAGTCAACAGCCTACCCGCTAGCACACCAGCCGATAGTGACATCCATGTAGCCGGCAATTTCAACAACTGGGATCCTGGGGCTTCGGCCTATATTTTACAAGAGGTGAGTGCTGGAACTTACGAGATCAGCCTTGACGTATCAGCAGGCACTTATGAGTTTAAGTTCACTCGTGGGAGCTGGGATACTGTAGAAGGAACTGCGCAGGGAGGGTACCGCCCAAATCGCCAAATCACCTATGGAGGAGGCATGCAAACCGAGACGCTTACCATTGCAGGATGGGAAGATATTGCTGGTGGAAATAGTACGGCAGCTGATAATGTAGAAATCCTCTCAGAAGACTTCTACATGCCTCAACTTGATCGCAATCGCCGCATTTGGATTTATCTACCTCCTGATTACTATTCTAGTAACCGATCCTACCCAGTCCTTTACATGCACGATGGGCAAAATCTCTTTGATCAACAAACCAGTTTTTCCGGAGAGTGGGAAGTGGATGAAAGTCTCAATGAATTATTTGAGCAAGGTGATTACGGTATCATTGTAGTGGGAATCGAAAACGGAGGAGGAGAACGTACCGCCGAATATACCCCATGGCCTAATCCGCAGTATGGTGGTGGCGATGGAGCAGCATATGTTGACTTTCTGGTCGAAACCCTCAAGCCGCATATTGATGCCAATTACAGAACGCTCGATGATCAAGCAAACACAGGAATAATGGGCTCAAGTCTTGGTGGGCTCATCTCATTATACGCCTGCATTCGACACCAGGATGTCTTCGGACGTGCGGGCGTACTATCACCAAGCCTTTGGTTTAGTGATGATATTTATGAATTTGTTACCAATACTGGGAAGCAGGCTGATGTACGTATTGCGCTAATCGCTGGAGAGATGGAATCCGCTTCCATGGTTCCTCAGCTAAATGCTATGTACAACACCCTGCAGTCGGCAGGATTTGCCGATACCGAACTTTTCCTAGAAACCCATCCGGACGGGACTCACAGTGAATGGTACTGGCGTCGAGAATTTCCAGGTACCTACCAATGGTTGTTTCGAAACATAAGCACACTGGATACCTCGTTGAAAATAGAAGATCTCCGTTACTGGCCTAACCCCACCAGGGATCACGTGAATATTCAGAATCTTCCGGATGAGGCTGGTAATTGGGAGGCAACGGTTTTCAATGCTCATGGACAACAGCTACTCAATCAAAGGCTAACAGAAGGCCAAATAAAGCTAAATGACTTACCTGTCGGTTCGTATTTTATTTTAGTGCGTAGTGAGGATGGCCATTGGGCATTGCTCCATTTGTCCAAAATCTAAAATCTTATTCCGATTTTATCGCAAAAGGCCTTTCATATATTCTGGCAATTCTATATTTTTAGGTAGAATTATTGTTTCACTAAATCTATTGCCAATGAATATTTCATGGAAAGAGCTAAGAGAAGTCAAGCACAACATGCCAAGTGGCAGTGTGAGTCGTATTGCAAAAGAATTGGGCATTAATGAGCAAACGGTAAGAAATTACTTCGGTGCTAACAAATTCGAAGAAGGCTCCCTCACTGGCAAGCACATCCAGCCCGGACCGAACGGAGGCGTAGTAAGCCTTCAGGACACAACCATTCTGAACTTAGCAAGAGAGATTATCCAGGAAGCAAAGCTGGGAATCTGATAAACTGCTAGGATAAGTTGCTCTCCGCGCTTTTTCCTTAGAGAAGCATAGCGGAGAGCAACTTAAGATTTCTAATCTTGCAGCCCCCTACCCTTCTTCTGGATTAACCCGTCGTCCGACAACTTCTTCAACAAGCGATCCAGAATACCATTAATAAAGTCCTTACTCTTATCGGTACTGTAAAGCTTTGAGATTTCAACGAATTCGTTGAGGGTTACCTTGGTAGGTATAGATGAGAAATAGAGGAATTCAGCAATAGCCATTTTTAGGATAATCATATCCAAAACGGCCACGCGTTCTGCATCCCAATTTTTGAGACTGGGTTCAATGACCGATAAGAGCTCTTCATCGGCATCTTGTACCTTCTGCAGCAAGGCTTCACCAAATTCCTTAATCGTTTCATCTTGAGGACGGTAGGCATCAAGAAAATCATCCTCAGCCGGCAAGGCTTTAATGGTCTTCTTCATCGCACCTACCACCAAGCTTTTGTCATCCATCCATAAGGGGAAGTGATCTTCCGCCATAGACACAAAAGTCTCATTATTGATAAGGAAACGGTATAGTTCTAGGAAAATGGCAATGTGTTCAGCATCCTCATTGCCTTGCTCGTAAATGTATTTTTGGTAGGCTTCCTCCTTAGAGAAGTCAACGTAGAGCTTACGGATCAGATCTGCATCCAACATCTGACCAAGTCGATACTTGGAGTGTGCATTTGTCAGATCAAAGTTCTTGATCAAGGACTGTAATAAGGCATTGTCGGCGAATTTGGAGGAGAACTGTAAATCTGCCTCCGTAGGCCGAAGTTTTCCATCCCGGCGAATTTTATCCTGACGGGCATATTCTGCCACCCTGATTAGTACCAGTAGGTTAAACAGATACAGTATGAAAGAATCATTGACCAACTTGCCGTAGTACTGATTAGCAGCCTTGATAGAAGCATCTTCGGATGTCTTCCGGCTCAAAGCGTACAGCACTTGCATGACCTTGACTCTAATGTTCCTGCGACTCAGCATACCTTCAAATAACGTTTTGGATAATCCTTATATCCGTATTCTTCCGCAAAGGAAAGCAATATCCAGCAATTTCGAGTTATCGAGATTCAGAAAGGTACATTTCTGATACGGATTCGAATGCTGGTAGCTTGCGATAATGCCACTTATCTAAAATCACTCCACCCTGCATTAGAACGGGTCCAGGATTGGAACGTACAATCGTCTTTAGCAAGATATCATCAGCCATATAAAACGGGATACTCGTACCAAGTGCTTCTTGGAAACTGGCAATACGCTCAGGATCGGAATAAGCAGTGATCACATAAGTCCGCACGCCAGACGCAGCTGCAGCCTCCATTTTTGGAAGGAAGTCTTCGCGCCATTTATCCAAGTAGGCCTCGTCCCAAGAATAAATGGTGTTTATCTGCTCGCGTTGGGTAACATCAGCCACAAATTGGCTGTAAGTTGTGTCTGTCCCCGTAATCAAGGTATCCACTCCGAAGGTGGTATCTGGAACCATGATGGTCTCACGAGTTTCATCACCATAAAGCTTGTAAGCAATATTCATGAAGCTGCTACCAGCCTCCTGAAGGATGTCTTCCGTAAGGTCATTACCTTGTAAATCACTTACTTCAAAATCACTGATTTTAGTCCGTGGCACTGTTGGCTCTGATTTTACTTGTTCCAACTCCCACTCCTCTGCTGGATACTTAGCGTACTCCTGGAGGTACAGATCAAAAGCCAATTCAACGACCTCTCCTGTAGCTTTATTTGTCATTCTGTACGCTAGCACTTTCACGTTATTCTCCGCCTCTTCCTCTAGCGCCTTACGTTCGGCAATATTGGCATTCACCTTAAATGGGCGGAAATCCACCTCTGGAATATCAGTTACATAATTGCTCATGCAGTAAAGTGTAAGTATGGCTGTGCTAGCCCATACCACCCACTTAGTGGTAACATACTGCGCACCAATCAATACCCCAACAACAGCGATTACTCGCCATCCCAATGGATAGCCACTTAAATAAATTGCCAATAGCGAAATAATAAGAGAAGAACCTACCGCTATGGCACGGCTACCACCTGTTTCCAAGGTGTGGAAAGACTTCGCTGAAAACAAGAAGATGAAACCTGGAATCAGCAAGAAAATATCTTTGAAGAAAGAGATGCGTGGTTCG
>CAJXOS010000173.1 GCA_913057725.1 uncultured Lewinella sp. | reverse complement strand
TCGCTCATTCATGCCTGGCGGAACAAGTCTATTAGGGATCTGCGTATTACAAACGGAATGCTGCACTCGCAAACGCCAGGCCACCACCTGACCCCACAAAGTAAACCAGATCGCCTGGCTTGACCAAACCCTTCTCCCAGGCGTCATTGAAGGCCATTGGTATACAAGCCGAGCCTGTATAGCCATAATCATGCATCACGGTATGCCCTTTTTCACGCGGCTCTTCCAGTCGGTCTAAAGTCTCCCAAATCGCATTGATATTGATCTGGGTAATGAAGTAGCGATCTACTGCTGATGGTGGCTCACCAATACGATCTGATAGGTTGCGAACCATTTGGCTCCATATCTCCGGATTGAGCTCCTTCGGAAACTTATGTACAAACTGCAACTGATGCGTATGCTCCTCCAACACGGTTTCGTTCACTGGTTGTCGCGTACCACCGCTGTAGATGCCCATCCATTCGTTGTACTCCCCTCTGGTCAGCAATTCACTGGCTAGAAAGCCACGGTCGATATCGTCCTGTGCTTCCAGCACAACCGCTCCGGCACCATCTGCAAAGAGAGTGACTGTCTTTTTATCTTTTAGATTCAGGTACTTACTCATGGCATAAGCGCCAATCACCAGCACTTTCTGATAGCGTTCATCGGCCTGAATATATTTGGAACCGATATCGAGCGCCGTCACGAAACCAGCACAGGCCGTGTTGATATCGAAGGTACCGGCACGCGTAGCTCCAAGTCGATGTTGTACAACAGAGCTGGTGGAGGGAGATACAAATTCAGGTGTATCCGTTGAAATGATAATGAGGTCTAACTCATCCGCACTAACCCTTGCCCTCTCCAATGCTTGAAGAGCTGCCTTTTCGGCCAAGTCAGCGGTACTCTCATCAGGAGCGCACCAGCGCCGCTCAAAGATCTGCACGTTTTCTTCCAGCCAGGTACTTACGTCCTCACCGAGCAATTCATTGAAATAGTGGTTCGTAACAACGTTTTCCGGTGCGTAGGCACCGCAACTCGCAATAATTGCTTTACGCATGAATGATATGTCGTTGAGATTCCTGCTTCGACAGGAATAGCTTGTTATTTTTTTATGTGTAATAGAATGCTTGGCGTGATAGAAACCAGCAAAGCAATGGCCGCTGTAAGGCCAGGATTGGCAAAGGCCAACGTACTATTGGGAAAGAGTTGTTCACCAAAAAAGTATAAGCCAAAATGAACGAGAAGCGCTACTACTGACATGGTCCAAACCACAGCAATCTTGGGTTCCCGAAACAGGACACCAACCAACAATGGCGGTACTGCTGCCAAGACTAAACCATACACCCCAACCTGCCCAAAAATCCCGAGAAGCTTAGGTGGATGTAAGGCCACGAAGAACACCAGGATAGCCATCAGAATTAGGACCACATGCCCCGTTTGGAAGGCGAATTTCATCTGCTGCTCTTCTGACATCTTGTTTTTGCGCCGAGCAAGAATATTCAACACCAGATCATTAGCAGTAATGGTTGATATACCCACCAGTAACCCATCTAGCGTCGACATAGCCGCGGCAAGTAAAACCACACTGATGACCGTAAAGAGCCAGTCGGGAAATACCGTTTGCAGGTAAACTGTCATGACCAGATCTTGTCGAAAAGCGCCTGTTGTGGCATCAACCAGTTGCTCTGGAGGTACGGAGACATGGGCCCAGAAGCCCGCCAGTAACAACATGATAAAGAGCAGGAAGACCACGCTAAACACCACGATGTAACGCCGTACGGCTTTGTCGGTCTTCACATAAAGCGCCTTTGTCAGGATATGCGGTTGGCAAACCAAAGCGCCTCCAATCAAAAAGCCGGATAGGTAGACCGAGAACCAATCGTTGTACAAATTGCTTTCGGGGTTTACCCCGGTCAGGAGATTAGGGTTCTTCTCCGCGATGAGGCTCCACATATCTGTTTCCCCCATCATCAGCCATACTCCTGAGCCAATGACCAAGACGGTAACGCCAATCATCAGGAAGCCCTGAAACATATTGGTGTATACGTGCGCATACGTGCCACCAAAGAGAACATAGCCCGTAACGAAGACCAGGGTGATAATGAGTGCTGTGACGTTATTGACGCCAAGCAACTTCTGCATCACAATGCTAATACCACCTACTAGCAAAACCACAAAAGCGACAGCCAGTAGGTTGATCAGCGCGAAGTATAGAGAAAAGCCGGGTGAATCATACCGTTTTCCAATCCAGTCTGGTATCGTCAGTGCACCAGCATCCGCACCAATTCGTCGGAAGCGAAAACTTAGGATGCTAAGCATTACCACCAAACCTAAAAACACGCTAAATCCCAAGTGCATAAAAGCGGATAAACCGTGCACATAGACAAAGCCAGGGTTGATAATAAAGGTAGCAGCCGAAGCGGTTGCGGCAGCCAAAGTAACCCCCACCTGGATTGGCGACAAATCACCTTTACCTATTGCGAAACTGCCAAAGTCATCCGTTTTGCGATGGCCAAGCCATCCGAGATAAGCGGTTCCGAGCAAATAAGCACTAAAGAGAATCCAGGCGAGGGTCATATCTGTGTATCAGAAGCTTATGCTATGATCAAATTACTTGTTACCTACAGCTGGCAAGTTGAATACCAACTCCAGGGTATAGATACCACGAGTAGGTGCAGCAGCAGTAAACTCGCGAATTTCTTGGTTGAACGCATTTACCGCTGAGAGATTCACGCGGAAACGATCACTTACTTTGTAGCCCACGTTCAAGTCAAAGGTCGTGAAACCTCCTAATGGGCCATAGTTGTAAGAATCAGTACCGCGAGAATCCTCCACGATTGGGCGTCCACGCCAAAGTAGTGGTTCGCCACTTTCATTGGTCAGGGTTTCGGAGGCAATCTGGAAGCTGGAGAAGTAGTTAAACGACTGTACCCAGCGACCAAAAATACCAGCGGAGAAACGATCTCCATTGTAGTTCAAACCAGCGCCAATGCGGTGGTTAGGGGCATTTACTAAGATATCAAGAATGTTCACCACACCATCACGGTTAAAGTCGTTGCCTAGGTCATCCTCATCAAAACTATAGTCGAAGTAAGAGTAGTTGACATAAGCATTCACCTGTGGTGTAAAGTAGTAGTTCAAGTTCAAGTCCAAACCGTAGGTATTCACCTCACCGAAGTTCACGTAAGTAGCTACCAAACCTTCTAGGCCAATGCTAGCGTAGAGATCATACAGGGCATCTGCCTGCACTTCGCGAAGTGGAGTCTTACCACGCGTCGTCGCAAAGAACGTAGTTACCGGACTCAAGAAATCCTGGCTGATGTTGTAGTAAGCGTTTGCATCGATGAACAGCTTGCTCTTCTGAAGCTGACCACGATAACCGAGCTCGAAGGTTTGCAGCTTCTCAACTTGTTGCGGCTCTAAGCGGCCACCGCCTACTAGATCAAAGCCTTCCGCATTACCTAGGATCAAACCATTGAACAGATTACCGAACATGTTCAGGATCGTCGGCGCAGCGATACCTTGACCGTACGTCAAACGCCAGGTGCCCATATCACCAATTTTCAGTAGACCAAACTTAGGAACGAAGTTGAATTCGTATACATCGTGATAGTCGGCACGAGCAGCCGCCAGCGCTTTCCAACCACGGTTAAAGTCGTAGGTAAAATGAGCGTAGCCACCATACTGGTTCACGACAATAGCCTCACCATCGTAGAATTCGTTCAGATCATTCTCCAGCAAGTAGGTACCAAGGCTACTCGCGCGATCCTGCTGCCATTGTGCACCAGCAATCAGCTCTAAGTTGCCGAAAGTGTTATTGTACTGGAATTCGGAGTTCCAACGGTCAGAGTCGTCCTTGAATTTAGCTCCGGTCGAGAAAGACTGATCGCCACGAGCTTCGGCATCGCTTAATCCAAGGAGGTCGATACCAGTGTAGTAGGCCTTAGTGCGATCATCAATGGAGTACGTATCATCTGTGCTACTCTGCGTGTATACTGTCTGGAAGAACCAGTTCTTGTAGTTCAACTTCAGCTGCGTATAGAAGATCTGCCAATCTACAATCTGGTTACGGCCTACATTGGTAGGTGACAGGTAGTTGCTGTTGCTATAGCCCGTATTGAGGATGATATCTAAATCATCTGATGGAGTGAAGTAGAAACCACCTTCCAGGCGTGTGAAGTTAACGTCATTGTTTAGCTCCAATTCATTCCATCCTTCGCTAATGCCGTCAGCTCCCTGGTATTCAGGAGTACCGCGGAGGTTGCCTGCAGCGTCTAGACGATCGATGTAAACAGAGTCTGACCATTCGAATTCTTCAGCAGCTGAGTACTCACCCATCAGTTTGAAGGCAAAAGCATCACTAACTACTTGTGCATGGCGAAAACGAGCTGAGTACAGTGCATTGCCATCACCATTGACCCCAGCATTGAGGGCTACCGTTGTTCCTGCAGAGGTACGTGGGTCTTTAGTGATAGTGTTTAGCAAGCCATTGTGCGCATTAGGTCCGTAAAGGGTGGCGTTAGGGCCAAGGATAATTTCCACACGCTCAATGTCTTCCTTGATTGTTGTATTCAAAGGCCCAAGTGGCAGACCTGTCGCGACCAGGGTAGAGAAGCGACCATCAGTCACTTGTAAGTTCTTAGCATTGAAATTCGAGTTGAAACCGCGGATATTGAAGGCAGGTGCAGCAATACCAGCACGGAAGTACTCCACCCCTTTCTGGCGAGCGATCAATTCCGCTGGGCTACCGGCAAAACTCTCAATTTCGCGAGCAAAAATGGTTTCGATGGTGGCCGGGCTTTCCGTGATCTTCTCGGGTTTGCGGCTTCCGGATACAACAACCATGTCGAGGTCTGTACCGAGGCCCAAATCAAAATTGAGATTGACCGTTTCATTCGCTCCAACGGTAACGTCTTTGCTCATGTCACGATAACCTACGTAACTAACCACTACGGTATAACTGCCCGGATCGACCTTTAGCATATAATTACCGTCAATGTCTGTATTGACACCCTGGGCTGATTCCTTGACCAGGACAGTGGCACCGATGAGTGCATCTCCACCTTCATCTTTAACAGTTCCGGTGATGGTACCCTGCTGTCCGAACACCAATAAACTGGAACACAGCAAGGCGGTTAGGGTAAAAAGTCTTTTCATGAAGCTTAAGTCTTTAAAAACCACTCAAAATAATTTCACTGAAATAGGAGCTCGACTGAAATGCTGTTTTATAATTAGCCTTCTCTGGCAACTATTATTCTGCGAGTGAAATTAGATAAGGCCCTGTGCTTGTGAAACCAGCTTTTCCACAAAAAAAAGGTTGACGGATAAGCAATTCAAAATCAAATAGAAAAATAAATTACTGTAATTCAGGTATTTAACACTCAATGAGTAGGGGTTGACTAATTCTTAGACCGAAAGAAGGAATAAAGCCTTGCATTCACCTTTTCAGCCTGTTCCCATTGTACAAAGTGTCCTGCTTCGGATACCAAATACAGTTCTGCATCTGGAATCAAGCTAGCTCCAGCCTCCGCTACTTTTGGTGTATTAAGATCCGGATGTAGAATACGATTGGGAATTAGCGCATCCTCTGTTCCATAGAGTGTGAGCGTTGGTATTTTCAGCTCGTTGAGCCGATCAAATACAGGAGATTTCAACATGGACTGCACACATTGAGGAATCATCTCACTGTAAGCCAGATAAGCCGAAGTGTCATTGCGCATATCCATACGATCGTTAATCATAAAACGAGCATCATCAGGCATCTCATAGAAGTTGAGCTCAAAATTGCGAATGATTTGGGCCTCTGGTGTGGCGCGGATAAACTCCGGACGAACAAAATTGGCGAACCACTGGTGTTCCGCTTCCGTAAACTGCTCAAATCCCGCTGGCGCAATGAGGGCCAATCGTCCAATTCTAGGGTCATTGCGCAACGCAGCGTGAATACTGATTTGTCCGCCCATGCTATGCCCAATCAATCCCACATTTTCGAGCTCCAAGGCTTCGATTGTGCTCAAAACCACATCCGCAAAAAAGGGCATACCATAAGGTAGATCACCCCCACTAGATTTTCCGTAGCCGGGAAGGTCGATAGCAATACAGCGGTAGTCTTGTCGAAGTGCGTCGATGTTCTTCTTCCAAGCCTGGAGATTACTTCCCAATCCATGTATAAAGAACAAAACGGGCCCTGAGCCCTCATCTATGTAGGCTACCTTCAAGGTATCAGCTAACTGTACATAGTGTACGGGATAAGGGTACTTCCAGGATTCCATATCGGCATCGGTTTCTTGCGCACTCAGAGAGAGTGCCAGGCCGCTGATGAGCAGCCAGTGAAAGAATAATTTGGTCATGTGGTACAGGAATTTTTCTTTCCTAAAATTAGCACTAATCGATATCGTATTCTGCTACAATAGATTAGTCAACCGTAAAATATTTGCATTTAAAACATTATTAATCAATATTTTACAGTTATCAATACATCCGATATTGACTTTTGTCAACCCTATTTATTCAACGAAACACTTACCTTCCCATTTTACTGCCCCTAATTTTATTGGCCAATCTTCCAACCAAAAGAAATCAATTTAATATGCGACTAAAAGATAAAGTAGCCATCATCACCGGAGGTGCTCAAGGAATCGGTAGTGCCACCGTTGAGAAGTTTCTAGCTGAAGGAGCAAAAGTGGCTATTTGGGACATCAACCAAGAGAAAGGTGAGGCCTATGTTGCAAGCCTAAACAAACCAGCGGACCAACTTCGATTCTATGCTGTAAACACTACCCAAGCGGACCAAGTAGTGGATGCGGCAGCCAAAGTAAACGAAGACTTTAGACGCATCGACATCTTAATCAACAACGCCGGCATTACGCGAGACTCAACGCTCCAGAAGACTACACAAGAACAGTGGCAGCAGGTCATCGATGTGAACTTGACCGGGGTCTTTAATTGCACCCAGGCCGTTTATCCGTACATGAAGGAATTGGGGGCAGGCCGCATCATCAATGCCTCCTCCGTAGTGGGCATTCAAGGCAACTTTGGGCAAAGTAACTATGTAGCAACGAAGGCTGGTGTTATTGGCCTGACTAAGGTATGGGCCCGTGAATTTGGCCGACGAGGAGTTACCGTCAATGCCATCGCACCTGGCTTTATCGCTACGGAGATGATCAATACCATTCCCGAGAAAATCCTGGAGGGCTTCCGCGGGAAAAGCGCATTGAATCGCTTGGGACTACCCGTAGAAGTAGCCAATGCCTATGCTTTTTTGGCATCGGACGAAGCGGCATTTATCACAGGCACCACGCTTAGCGTCGACGGTGGCGTGCGCATATAATCTCCAAAACGAATAACCTAGCCTATGCGAGGAAAGCTGCAGAAATTTACGGCCTTCACCAATACGCTTCTCCCCCACGAGACGCGCTACCTCTTGAGTGTTCAGCAGTTCAAGGACGAGGAACGCCTGGCTATTCTGCAGCGAATTGATCATAACGCTCATCATATTGATCAATTCACCCCCTACGATCTGGCGATTGATAAGCGAAAATATAACCATCTCAAAAACTGGATTGAAGAACGCCTTGCGGCCATTGATGTCGACCAACGACTGAGCTGGATGCTGGAAACCGAGCAGAAGATTCTCACCGATGGAATTAATCGAGAGGAGGAAAAGAAACTGCTCAAGATGATCCGCTCCGAGCAGCAAGGCGTCTTCTTCAACTCCTTTTATGAATTGGTAGAGCATTATCGGCACTTCCTTTTAATTCGTCTACGCTATCAGGATCATCAACTCGTAGATGACTATTTGAAGCGAAACCGAGAAGCGTACGAGCAGTCGCGTGCCATTTATGAGCAAATGCATACGGCCACCAGCGACATTGTCGGGCAATATGCCAGTCAGGAGGCAGAATCCCAACAGTGGGAGTCGTGGCTCACGGAAGTCTTCTACAACGAAGCACTCGACATCTATCTCCGCCACCTGGCATTGGTCCGACTAACCTTTCTCTGCTACAACTATCGGAAATATGATATTCTGGAGGAAAAATTTGGCTACCTCGAAGACCAATTCTTGCAAGGAAAATACTACTCCCGTCGCCTGCTTTTGAACTTCTACAACTCCGTACTGATGCTGAAATCGCACTACCGCGATTACGAGGAGGCGGTTTACTACGGTTATCTAAGCATCAGGGCTCAAAACCAGGACTATCCACTGTATATCAACAATTTGTGCGCCGTCCTTCTTCGACTAAACCGACATGAGGAAGCACTACATTTAATGCAAAATGCCGCATCTACAGTTAAGAAGACCTCCAATTTCCACAATCGGGTGGGCTTTGTCGCTTTCTACATGGAGGCCCTAAACCGAAATGGCAAATTCCAAAATGCAGAGAGCTACGGCGATAATTTCCTACGGGCCTACGGCAAGGAAGTACTACGCTATCGCTGGCACCTATTCTTCCGATTTTACTTAGAGGCATTGATCTTACAGGAGGCCTATCCCAAAGTGATTCGTACCGCGCAGAAATACCGCTTGTTGCAACGCGATAAAAAGTACGAGCGGAACGCCAATTATCAAGCCACGATACCTCTGTTAATTGGACTCGCTCGCTATAAAGAGGTACAAATTTCGCAAGCTGAGTATATCGAACTCATCAGTGGATATGCTCAATCCTCCGCTCCAACTGAACGGCAAGCCCACTTTCAAGAGTTGCTCAAGACCATTGAAGGTTGGGCTCCAGAATTACGGCGGAGTTTGAGGCAGGTTGGTGGTGGTTAGTTAGTTCGGAAGTTTGATATCCGAGCGTCGGGGGACGCTCAGGAACGAGGACGCATGGGAACGAATCGGTTCTAACTCTTATATGTCCTTCAATGCCTCATCTGGTTCCCTTCTTCGGTGCTCTTCGGTGCCTTGGGTGGTTAAAAACCAAATCAGTTAGCTTAGCGAAATTAGTTAGTTACTATCTTTAGGCATTAGAACTCGAAGCAGCTATGCCATCGAGAAGATATCAGAAACGATCGCTCTCGTTTTCTGTACACACAAGACATACAGAAGTAAAACCATGAACGGTGCCCGAAGGCCCGACGACAAGACGTTCTCACTCCCAAAACTAAAACTTTATGAAACCGCAAGCTCTCTGGATCATTGCTGTGCTTATTCTCTCTCTATTTAGCACCAACAGTACAGCGCAACCTTCTGAAGACGTTCGCTACCTCACCATTGACCACGCTGAATCGCATGACAACGACTTCTTTGACCTTGACGGTGATGGAGACATGGACATTATTTCCATCAATCGCGATTATGCACAATTGAGTCTGGTTTGGTTTGAACAGGTAGATGGTCAATTTCTGATCCATGTTATCAAAGATGACTTTGCCAGCTACTTGGAAACCCAGTTTGTGGACTACGATCAGGATGGAGATATAGACATTGTCTTTTTTGAAGACTTCTCGCCATACACCACCATTTTATGGATTGAAAACGAGGCGGGTACTTTCTTGCCAGAAGAAGTTCTAATTAACAACGTTAATCAAGGCAGTGACTTTTACGCCCTCGACGTGGATGAAGATGGAGATACCGACCTCTTTACCAACTCCTTCTCAGAAAACGAATTTGGCTGGTACGAGAATCAAGGCGACGATCAGTTCGGTGACTTTCAAATAATCGAATCAGGTCTGGAGGATGCCAGCCGTATTTTTGCCTGGGATGTGGATCAGGATGGAGACATTGATCCAATCACTAACCGCAACAACACACTGATTTGGTATCCCGTTGACAACAGCAATGGCGTAACCTTTGGCGACCCGATTGATATTGGTTACGCACGCGCAGCGGCGCAATTAGACACGCTGGATTTTGATTTAGACGGAGACATGGATTTCTGTGCCAATACCGTTGGCGCTAACTTGTCTCTTGATCGAATTCTATTATTCGAAAACCAGGGAGATGGTCAAAGCTTTATTCGCCATATTGTTAGTGGCATGTATAAAGCATCGGGTGCTACCGGTGTCGATATTGACCAAGATGGCTACCCTGACATTGTAGGTTGTGGATTTTACAATGGGCGTACCGTTTGGTACCGCAATCGTTTCGGTGAAGGACAAGGTGCTGATTTTGCTAGTGGCGTTCTCATCGACGACCAAGTTGATGATTCCTGGCACGTTAGCGCTGGCGATGTAAACGGCGACGGTTTCCCAGATCTACTAAGCACAGGAGCAGAGGGCCTCAATTTGCAGATTAATGATGGCAACGGCGGCTTCGAAGAGCAGACTATTTCCTCCCGCATTCGCTTACTTTCGGCATTTGACGTTGGTGATTTCGATCTTGATGAACGTATCGATATCATTGCAGCAGGAGTAGTATCTCCCAACGTTGGCTTGTGGCTCAACGATGGAGACACCGATCCTATTTTCGGAGATATGATTGCCACTGACGTGCTTGGCAATACAGTTGTTGCTGAGGCAGCTGACATCAACGACGATGGCCTTCTTGAATTTGTTTTAGGTAACCAAATTGTTGGTGGTGTACAAGAGATTCGCTTTGATACCGCCCAGCACATATTTACCCAAGAGGAACCAGAGTACTTCGATTGGTGCTGCGACTATCCCACCTTTCTCAAGGTCATGGACTTCGACGAAAACAACCGACTTCAATATGCCTACCAAATTGAAGATCCAGAACAGTATATATTCACTGCTGATGATATCTTTTTCAGTCAAATAATCAATAAAGTTGAGCAATGGCAACTAGACAATGAAGGAAAAAAAGAACTTGTTGTCGCAAACCATCAGGGCCTTATCTGGTTTACTCCCAGCGACTTCGGTGCTGACACCGTAGATCCAAACTTCATTGATGATCGCGGTCATGTAAGCGATTTCTTATCTGGTGATTGGAACAATGATGGCATGCGAGACTTTTTGGCGGTCTATCCCGAACTTGGTGAAGTGGTAATGTATTTAACCGACAACTCCGCCACAACCTTCACCACTATCTCACTTGGCGATTACTATCCTGATGTACGTGCTATCATTGCAACGGACATCAATGATGATGGTTTAGAGGATTTTCTTCTTGGCAGTGAGGACAAAATCCTGCTCATTACACAAGTAGCAGAACTAGAGTTTGCCTTACCAGAACTCATCGCAGCTAACCTAGCCGAGCGTATCGACCAGCTCAAAATGGCCGACCTAGACGGAGACGGACAAGCAGAAGTCATCTTCGCCAGCAAGGGAGATGATCGTCTTGGTTATCTAACACCTAGCACTACCGGTTTTCTTCTCCGGGCTTATTGTTTCTTAGATGAAAACGAAAACGGACTAGCAGATGAAGACGAATTTCCGCTTCCGAATCGCAGAGTAGCTATTGTAGAGACTGGGCAGCAGGCTTTTTCTACCAATGCGGGATTGTTGCAGTTCTATCTACCAGAAGGAGAATCGAATGTAGATGTGCCGGAGCAATATCCTTGGGAGGTTGTTGGTGCGTCCACTATTTCGGTGCAGGCACCTGAGGATTTGAGTGAACCGCTTGCAATTCCGTTTCGCCCTACCGCTATTATCCAGGAGTTGGATGTGCACGTTATGACTGGTGTGAACCGTTGCTTCAGCACCCCTCATATTTGGATCAGCGCACAAAATACAGGCACCACAGTGGAAGACGTCGTAGTCAGTCTAACCTTGGAAGGCTTTATTGATGTCATCGACTTTACACCAGATTTTGACAGTATTGTTGGCTCTACTTACTACTGGACCATTAGCGAATTACCTCCTAGCCAGAGTGGTAGTATCACAGGTACTTTGGTCATGCCAGACGAAATGACTACCGGAAACGATGTCATTTACTTAGCCGAAGGGCGTCTACAAATAGATGGAGAATGGACGAGCGTTGCCGAAGATGAATTTGCAACCACCGTTCGTTGTGCCTACGACCCCAATGACAAGCTTGCCGTTCCTGATCGAGGCGAACCCGATTTTGTACTCTTCCCAGGTGAGGATATTACCTATACCATCCGGTTCCAGAATACCGGTAACGATACTGCTTTCCAAGTTCGACTAGAAGATCAGCTTGATCCCAGCCTTGACTGGAACTCAATAACCCTCATTGCTGCTAGCCACGACTATCAGCTTGAAATAAATGACGCAGGACTACTCACCGTTCTATTTCCAGACATCAACCTACCCGATAGCACTTGCTGCTGGGCCGCCAGCCAAGGGTTTATCACATTCGCTGTTGATCCCTTAGCTGATTTATCTATCGGAACGCAGATTGAAAACACAGCAGGTATCTTTTTCGATTTCAATTCGCCAATTATCACAAATACCACCGTACACAGATTAACTGCACCCAACAACATTGTAGAAGTCGGTGGTGAAGCCCCACGTATTTTACTGTTCCCAAATCCAACACAAGGCCTATTAACAATTAGGATTGATTCAGCAGAACCAGCTGAATTAGGAGCTCTTAACTACCGGGTCAGCACTATAGATGGGAAGGTTGTCCGGAAAGGCTCTCTACGACATTGGGCAGATCAAGAAAACACGAACGTGGACTTTACTGGATTACCATTGGGCACCTACGTGCTAACCGTTCTTCGACAGAAGGATGGCTCTATCGTAGGTAGTAAAAAGGTCATTAAGCAGTAGGAGGTTGTGTCACGGTATCAGCTTTAACAATCACAGGTTTAACAGTAAACCACCCAAGACACCGAAGAGCACCTAAGTTCTGTCGTTCCCGAGCGTCCCCCGACGCGAGAGACTAACTCTACTCGTTCCCGAGCGTCCCCCGACGCGAGGCACGAGGACCTCAATCCGTAAAAATCCCACTCGACAGGTAGCGATCACCGCGATCACAGATAATACATACGATTAAGCCCTCTTCTAAGGTAGCAGCAAGTTTTCCAGCAGCAGCCACTGCTCCCCCACTGCTCATACCTCCGAAGATGGCTTCCTCTTGAGCTAATCGGCGCATCATGGTTTTAGCTTCATCCTGGCTAACATCGATAATTTGGTCCACACGCTCCGGTTGGTAGATTTTCGGTAGGAACTCTGGTGACCAGCGGCGGATACCTGGAATGCGAGAGCCGTCTGTAGGTTGAACGCCTACAATCCGCACATCAGAGCTTTGTTCTTTAAGGTAGCGAGATGTACCCATGATGGTACCGGTAGTACCCATACTGCTGACGAAGTGAGTGATCTGCCCTTCGGTATCTCGCCATATTTCCGGACCGGTAGTCTGATAGTGCATGCCCCAGTTATCATCGTTGCCAAACTGATTAAGCATCAGGTATTCGGGCTTCTGGCTCAGTTCTTCAGCATATTCACGGCTGTACTCGATCGTCTTTGCTGCTGGTGTCAAAATCACTTCAGCACCATAGGCACGCATAGTCCCGACGCGCTCTGCCGTAGCGCTCTCTGGCATAATTAGCGTGATAGGAATCTGAAAAACCCGAGCGATCATTGCCAAGGCAATACCGGTGTTACCACTGGTAGCTTCAACTAATCGCATGCCTGGTTTAAGATCTCCACGATCTAGAGCACCTTTAATCATACCGTAGGCAGCTCTATCCTTAACACTACCGCCAGGGTTCTGACCCTCCAGTTTACCAAAGACTCTTACTCCTGGCCGATTAATAACATGCGTGATTTCTACCAGAGGTGTATTGCCAATTAAATCGATAACATTTCCCATGCAGTGCAGGATTTTTTTGATGCTGTTGAACGAGATGCGAAAGTCGGTGTATACGGCTAAAGAATCAAGTGCAAAAAATGAATTACAACAATAATTCTCCGGACGTGCAACCATTCGGAGGTCCGACCATCTATTAGGGGGACCTACCCAAAGGAGTAGGCGGTTTAGAAAATCGATTCACTACCTTTTTTCTCCCATTCATCCACTTTTTTCACTTTTTCGACGGAAAAAATAGTGGTGTCGGGGTCCGACCTACATCTTTGTTATGAATTTACTGACGTCCTGAACGCCAAAATAGTTTAGTACGAATCACCTTATTTGATTGAAAACCGACTGTTATGAATTTTTCTACCCGACTGTACTGCGCTCTCGCGGTATTTCTCTGCTCTTTTTCACTCCTTGCTCAAAATGCCAAAATCAGTGGGCAAATCATCAACGACGAAGGTGATGCAGCGGAGTTTGCCAACGTCCTTCTCTTAGCAGCTGCCGATTCCGCAGTGGTTAAATTGGAACTATCCGATGAACGAGGTAATTATGAGTTCCGCAGCATTGATGCGGGCACTTATCTGGTACGTGTACAAGGAATTGGTTTCGATGATGCATTCACAGCTCCGATCACACTAGAAAAAGACCAAGAGCTGGTGCTGCCAGTTATTAATGTAACGGTAATGGCAACCATGCTGGATGAGGTTGAGGTGGTAGCTCGCAAGCCATTCTTGGAGCAAAAAGCCGGACGCTTAGTTGTAAATGTTGACCAAAGCATTACTGGACAAGGCGGTAGTGTAACCGATCTTTTGAAGAAGGTCCCTGGCTTAGTCGTAGTGAACGACCGTGTTTCTATGGCTGGGCGCCAAGGCGTCACTATCCTCATTGATGGCCGCCCGACAAAGTACATGGACATTCAGTCCTTACTGAACGAAATGCCTGCGGACAACATCGCTAAGATTGAGGTTATTAACCAGCCAGGTGCTGCTTTTGACGCAGAAGGAACCGGCGGAGTTATTAATA